>NZ_JBFUBE010000092.1:0-520 GCF_056405915.1 Flavobacterium sp. P1_E4 | reverse complement strand
AAGATTTGAGAATAACCACTAGACCTTCAGTCAAATAAATAAGAAGCTGAAATAAATTCAGCTTAAACAATATACGATGAAGAGTTTGATCCTGGCTCAGGATGAACGCTAGCGGCAGGCTTAACACATGCAAGTCGAGGGGTATTGGTTTTCGGACCAAGAGACCGGCGCACGGGTGCGTAACGCGTATGCAATCTACCTTTCACAGAGGGATAGCCCAGAGAAATTTGGATTAATACCTCATAGTATAGTACAACCGCATGGTTGAACTATTAAAGTCACAACGGTGAAAGATGAGCATGCGTCCCATTAGCTAGTTGGTAAGGTAACGGCTTACCAAGGCTACGATGGGTAGGGGTCCTGAGAGGGAGATCCCCCACACTGGTACTGAGACACGGACCAGACTCCTACGGGAGGCAGCAGTGAGGAATATTGGACAATGGGCGCAAGCCTGATCCAGCCATGCCGCGTGCAGGATGACGGTCCTATGGATTGTAAACTGCTTTTGCACAGGAAGAAA
>NZ_JBFUBE010000091.1:0-529 GCF_056405915.1 Flavobacterium sp. P1_E4 | reverse complement strand
CACAACGAATAATATCTGTACTCACAAAATCGGTTCCTGCAACCCCCGTATAGGTAGAAGAAGTTGCACCTCCAATATTTGTTCCATTCTTAGTCCACTGATATGTCGGAGTTCCTCCATTGGTTGGAGTAGCCGTAAATSTCACAGAACTGCCGTTACATGCTGGATTAGAACCACTCGTAATGGCAATGCTAACAGAAGGAGCAACATTTGCCGTAACGGTCATTGTTATGCCTGCACTCGTTGCCGTAGTCGGAGAAACGCAAATTGCCGTTGGTGTCAAAACACAACGAATAATATCTGTACTCACAAAATCGGTTCCTGCAACCCCCGTATAGGTAGAAGAAGTTGCACCTCCAATATTTGTTCCATTCTTAGTCCACTGATATGTCGGAGTTCCTCCATTGGTTGGAGTAGCCGTAAATSTCACAGAACTGCCGTTACATGCTGGATTAGAACCACTCGTAATGGCAATGSTAACAGAAGGAGCAACGTTTGCCGTAACGATCATAGTAACCGCCGTATTCGA
>NZ_JBFUBE010000090.1:0-538 GCF_056405915.1 Flavobacterium sp. P1_E4 | reverse complement strand
GAGAATAACCACTAGACCTTCAGTCAAATAAATAAGAAGCTGAAATAAATTCAGCTTAAACAATATACGATGAAGAGTTTGATCCTGGCTCAGGATGAACGCTAGCGGCAGGCTTAACACATGCAAGTCGAGGGGTATTGGTTTTCGGACCAAGAGACCGGCGCACGGGTGCGTAACGCGTATGCAATCTACCTTTYACAGAGGGATAGCCCAGAGAAATTTGGATTAATACCTCATAGTATGCAGAGTTGGCATCAACACTGCATTAAAGTCACAACGGTRAAAGATGAGCATGCGTCCCATTAGCTAGTTGGTAAGGTAACGGCTTACCAAGGCTACGATGGGTAGGGGTCCTGAGAGGGAGATCCCCCACACTGGTACTGAGACACGGACCAGACTCCTACGGGAGGCAGCAGTGAGGAATATTGGACAATGGGCGCAAGCCTGATCCAGCCATGCCGCGTGCAGGATGACGGTCCTATGGATTGTAAACTGCTTTTGCACAGGAAGAAACAACATTACGTGTAATGTGTAATGT
>NZ_JBFUBE010000089.1:0-557 GCF_056405915.1 Flavobacterium sp. P1_E4 | reverse complement strand
AGGCAGCGACATACTCTCCCACATAACTGCAGTACCATCTGCGCAGGCGGGCTTAACTACTCTGTTCGGGATGGGAAGAGGTGAGCCCCGCCGCAATAACCACCTTAAGTCGTTACAATTGCTTTGGGCAATCATTTGCAAGTCGTAATTAACTTCGTTCTGTTCGGCTAAAGCCTCGGRTCAGAATTTCGAACTCGTAATTGCAATAATATCTTAACATACTGAGATAAAGAACATAAAAAGTTTRTCCTGAACTTGATTCAGRATMTTAGAAAGTTTCTTCTCCCGACCGGAGTCGGGAGAAAAGGTGTACATAAGCTTACGGGTTATTAGTACTACTCGACTATGACATTACTGCCTTTACATCTATAGCCTATCAACGTGGTCATCTCCCACGACCCTTAAAAGAAATCTCATCTTGTGGTGGGTTTCGCGCTTATATGCTTTCAGCGCTTATCCCTTCCCAACGTAGCTACTCTGCGGTGCCCCTGGCGGGACAACAGATACACTAGAGGTTAGTCCAATTCGGTCCTCTCGTACTAGAATCAGAAATCAGA
>NZ_JBFUBE010000088.1:0-562 GCF_056405915.1 Flavobacterium sp. P1_E4 | reverse complement strand
TCTCGTCTCGTTTAACTCACATTGTGTGTCTCTCGAAGCGGGTGCAAAAGTAGTTATTCTTTTTTAACTGGCAAGTAAATTTTGAAGTTTTTTTGAAAAATTTATTTTTCGTTTTCTTCTCTTTTTCTCAGCAGTATTTCAAGGAACGTTACGCGTTTTGCGGGGTGCAAAAATAGCTTACGTTTTCGAATCTCACAAGCTTTTTTAAATCTTTTTTTGAAAATAAATTTTCGTTTCGATTTCGTGGGCYTGTCAGGATTTCTAGGAACGTCTGCGTCGTTGCGGGTGCAAAAGTAGCTAGTTTATTCGTGTAAACAATGGCTTTTTTAACCTTTTTTCAAAGTATTTTTTAATCCTCTGGTATGTTGTCTTTTATGGGACGCATTTTTTGAGACTTTGACATTTTAGTAGCTTTCTTTTATAGCCTTTTTGAGGTTTTACCAACGTTTTCGGACTTTGATTGATTTTTTCAATACCAAATTGAAGATAGACAAAACGATTTTACTTGAGCAAAAGGGGAGATTTTTACGAATTTGTTTCCAGGTCTTTCTCTCCTATATAT
>NZ_JBFUBE010000087.1:0-580 GCF_056405915.1 Flavobacterium sp. P1_E4 | reverse complement strand
TCTCAGTATGTTAAGATATTATTGCAATTACGAGTTCGAAATTCTGACCCGAGGCTTTAGCCGAACAGAACGAAGTTAATTACGACTTGCAAATGATTGCCCAAAGCAATTGTAACGACTTAAGGTGGTTATTGCGGCGGGGCTCACCTCTTCCCATCCCGAACAGAGTAGTTAAGCCCGCCTGCGCAGATGGTACTGCAGTTATGTGGGAGAGTATGTCGCTGCCTTTTTTTATAAAACCCTTCATCTAACGATGAGGGGTTTTTTGTTTTGCAGTAGTTTTAAAAGAACGGATTTTATAAAAATGTAATTTTAAAACTATTGCCGATTACCCCAAACCTATACTGGATCAGGTGCAAAAGTTGGGGATTATGCAAAAAGATTAGATAATCTGAACAAGAAAAAATCTATATTTCTCACTCCTCTAAATTGACTTCTAAAAGCTTTTATTTTTGCATTGAAAGATTCGGCAGAAGCATTTGTACTTCTGTTATCAAAATAGTTTAAGATTGACTTGTAATTAAAAGTTATGGTATTAAGCAGAATATTAAAGTTTTTAAAGCCTGATTCTTCTACATTT
>NZ_JBFUBE010000086.1:0-583 GCF_056405915.1 Flavobacterium sp. P1_E4 | reverse complement strand
CATGGTCTCCTGCAATTGGCTTGAGCGCCGTCAATATCAGTAATCCAATGGCAAATCCAACGGTTACCACAACTTACACAGTAACCAAAACGGATATATCTTCCGGATGTAGCGATACCGACACAGTCATTGTAACAGTAAACAATGCTGTTGTAATTGCTGCTGCAGGTGCGGACTTTACCAAAACCTGTATYGACAATCCAAACGGCAAACTAATTGGTGAGGCTAACGACGATGCGTTTACCTATTYATGGTCTCCWGCAACAGGCTTGAGYGCYGCGAATATCAGTAATCCAATGGCCAATCCAACAGCAACTACAACTTACACCGTAACCAAAACAAATAAAATTACGGGTTGTAGCGATACCGATGAAGTGACTGTAACAGTAGACAAACCAACAGTAGTGGCTGTAGCGGGTAGTCCTTTTACAAAAACCTGTATCGATAATGCCAATGGAAAACTAATCGGTGAGGCAACCAATGCTGAGTTTACCTATTCATGGTCTCCTGCAATTGGCTTGAGCGCCGTCAATATCAGTAATCCAATGGCAAATCCAACGGTTACCACAACTTACACAGTAAC
>NZ_JBFUBE010000085.1:0-586 GCF_056405915.1 Flavobacterium sp. P1_E4 | reverse complement strand
GCCCACGAAATCGAAACGAAAATTTATTTTCAAAAAAAGATTTAAAAAAGCTTGTGAGATTCGAAAACGTAAGCTATTTTTGCACCCCGCAAAACGCGTAACGTTCCTTGAAATACTGCTGAGAAAAAGAGAAGAAAACGAAAAATAAATTTTTCAAAAAAACTTCAAAATTTACTTGCCAGTTAAAAAAGAATAACTACTTTTGCACCCGCTTCGAGAGACACACAATGTGAGTTAAACGAGACGAGAAAACAAAAAGAACACGTTCCTAGACATATTGAATTGACAGCCGTTCTGATGAAAATCAGAACAAATAAAATAAGAGTAATAGAATCGGAAGATTTGAGAATAACCACTAGACCTTCAGTCAAATAAATAAGAAGCTGAAATAAATTCAGCTTAAACAATATACGATGAAGAGTTTGATCCTGGCTCAGGATGAACGCTAGCGGCAGGCTTAACACATGCAAGTCGAGGGGTATTGGTTTTCGGACCAAGAGACCGGCGCACGGGTGCGTAACGCGTATGCAATCTACCTTTCACAGAGGGATAGCCCAGAGAAATTTGGATTAATACCTCATAGTAT
>NZ_JBFUBE010000084.1:0-619 GCF_056405915.1 Flavobacterium sp. P1_E4 | reverse complement strand
AGCATTGTTTACTGTTACAATGACTGTGTCGGTATCGCTACATCCGGAAGATATATCCGTTTTGGTTACTGTGTAAGTTGTGGTAACCGTTGGATTTGCCATTGGATTACTGATATTGACGGCGCTCAAGCCAATTGCAGGAGACCATGAATAGGTAAACTCAGCATTGGTTGCCTCACCGATTAGTTTTCCATTGGCATTATCGATACAGGTTTTTGTAAAAGGACTACCCGCYACAGCCACTACTGTTGGTTTGTCTACTGTTACAGTCACTTCATCGGTATCGCTACAACCCGTAATTTTATTTGTTTTGGTTACGGTGTAAGTTGTAGTTGCTGTTGGATTGGCCATTGGATTACTGATATTCGCAGCGCTCAAGCCTGTWGCTGGAGACCAYAAATAGGTAAACGCATCGTCGTTAGCCTCACCAATTAGTTTGCCGTTTGGATTGTCGATACAGGTTTTGGTAAAGTCCGCACCTGCAGCAGCAATTACAACAGCATTGTTTACTGTTACAATGACTGTGTCGGTATCGCTACATCCGGAAGATATATCCGTTTTGGTTACTGTGTAAGTTGTGGTAACCGTTGGATTTGCCATTGGATTACTGATATTGACG
>NZ_JBFUBE010000083.1:0-713 GCF_056405915.1 Flavobacterium sp. P1_E4 | reverse complement strand
CGAAGCCATGCCTATGTTGCCGCAAGTATCCGTTACCGTCCAGTTTTTGGTGGTGGAGAACGTACAACCCGAGCCTGTTTCTGCTGCTTCGGTGCCGGTTGCAGTTAAGCCTGTGGTGCAGTTGTCGCTTACCGAAGCGGTACCGAAGGCTGCTGTGATTTCTGCTGCTGTCGGATTACAAAGTACCGTGCCTGCCGGGGTCAAGGYGATCACCGGAAGYTCCGTGTCTCTAKTATAAGTTACCGTTTGCGAAGCCAAGCCTGTGTTCCCGCAAGTATCGGTTACCGTCCAGTTTTTGGTGGTGGAGAACGTACAACCCGAGCCTGTTTCTGCTGCTTCGGTGCCGGTTGCASTTAAGCCTGTGGTGCAGTTGTCGCTTACCGAAGCGGTACCGAAGGCTGCTGTGATTTCTGCTGATGTCGGATTACAAAGTACCGTGCCTGCCGGGGTCAAGGCGATCACCGGAAGTTCCGTGTCTCTAGTATAAGTTACCGTTTGCGAAGCCAAGCCTGTATTTCCGCAAGCATCGGTTACCGTCCAGTTTTTGGTGGTAGAGAAACTACAACCCGAGCCTGTTTCTGCTGCTTCGCTGCCAATAGCACTTAAGCCTGTTGAACAATTATCGCTTACCGAAGCGGTGCCGAAAGCTGCCGTTATTTCTGCTGCCGTTGGATTGCAAAGTACTGTGCCTGCCGGGGTCAAGGTGATCACAG
>NZ_JBFUBE010000082.1:0-736 GCF_056405915.1 Flavobacterium sp. P1_E4 | reverse complement strand
GGATACTTGCGGCAACATAGGCATGGCTTCGCAAACGCTAACTTATACCCGAGACACGGAACTTCCGGTGATCACTTTAACTGCTGCAGGCACGGTACTTTGTAATCCAACGGCAGCAGAAATCACGGCAGCCTTCGGAACAGCGAGTGTAAGCGATAACTGCTCAACGGGTCTAACTGCAACCGGTACCGAAGCGGCAGAAACAGGCTCGGGTTGTACGTTCTCCACCACCAAAAACTGGACGGTAACGGATACTTGCGGCAACATAGGCTTGGCTTCGCAAACGGTAACTTATACTAGAGACACGGAGCTTCCGGTGATCACTTTAACTGCTGCAGGCACATTGGGTTGTAATCCAACGGCAGCAGAAATCACGGTAGCCTTCGGAACAGCGAGTGTAAGCGATAACTGCTCAACGGGTCTAACTGCAACCGGTACCGAAGCAGCAGAAACAGGCTCGGGTTGTASKTTCTCCACCACCAAAAACTGGACGGTAACGGATACTTGCGGSAACAYAGGCATGGCTTCGCAAACGCTAACTTATACCCGAGACACGGAACTTCCGGTGATCACTTTAACTGCTGCAGGCACGGTACTTTGTAATCCAACGGCAGCAGAAATCACGGCAGCCTTCGGAACAGCGAGTGTAAGCGATAACTGCTCAACGGGTCTAACTGCAACCGGTACCGAAGCGGCAGAAACAGGCTCGGGTTGTACGTTCTCCACCACCAAAAAC
>NZ_JBFUBE010000081.1:0-738 GCF_056405915.1 Flavobacterium sp. P1_E4 | reverse complement strand
AATTGGTACAGCTGGCGGTACGTTTTTGAGTGTGTTACCGAATTTACATTCGGAAGATGTTTTTAAAACTGTTTTATTGGCTGCACTTGGAGCTGTTGTCAGTTTTATATTGTCTATGATGCTTAAATTTATCGTTAAGAAGTATAGGAAGTAGTTTTTGTTAAGTCATTTGACTTAGTGTAATGTTAGAGAAAGCCCAAACCGAAAGGAATGGGCTTTTTTTTTTGATTGTTGAATCGGTTAATTGTTTAATCGGTTAATTGTTTAATCGTTTAATCGTTTAATTGTTGAGGGGGGTAATCGTTTAGGTGTTTAATTGTTTAATCGTTGAGTTGTTTAATTGTTGAGTTGTTTAATCGTTGAGTTGTTTAATCGTTGAGTTGTTTAATTGTTGAGTTGTTTAATTGTTGAGTTGTTTAATTGTTGAGTTGTTTAATTGTTTAATTGTTTAATTCTTGAGGGGGGTAATCGTTTAGGTGTTTAATTGTTTAATCGTTTAATTCTTGAGGAGGATAATCGTTTAATTATTGAACTTTTTATTTATGAAGAACATTTTTTCTTTTAGCTCACTTAATTTTTATTTTAAGTTATGTTTTCTGAATCTTCGATTTTAAAAGAAACAAAATATATTCATAGTTTATTATGTGGTTGATTTATCTTTTGTCTTTGGCATCTTTATCGAAGGCTATGAGGTTTAGTGTGGAGCGCAATCGGGAACGGACGCGGTTTCCATAGGTG
>NZ_JBFUBE010000080.1:0-760 GCF_056405915.1 Flavobacterium sp. P1_E4 | reverse complement strand
AGCTCATTGGTATAGAAATGTAGAAGAATCAGGCTTTAAAAACTTTAATATTCTGCTTAATACCATAACTTTTAATTACAAGTCAATCTTAAACTATTTTGATAACAGAAGTACAAATGCTTCTGCCGAATCTTTCAATGCAAAAATAAAAGCTTTTAGAAGTCAATTTAGAGGAGTGAGAAATATAGATTTTTTCTTGTTCAGATTATCTAATCTTTTTGCATAATCCCCAACTTTTGCACCTGATCCTTTAAGATTTCAGTTTTTATAAAATCTACTTATTTAAAACTGTTGTAAAACAAAAAACCCTTCATCAAACTGATGAAGGGTTTTGTAAAAAAAGGCAGCGACATACTCTCCCACATAACTGCAGTACCATCTGCGCAGGCGGGCTTAACTACTCTGTTCGGGATGGGAAGAGGTGAGCCCCGCCGCAATAACCACCTTAAGTCGTTAGTTGCTTTGGACAACTTTTTTAATTAATAATTGATCATTAACCATTAATAATTAAAATAATATCTTAACATACTGAGATAAAGAACATAAAAAGTTTGTCCTGAACTTGATTCAGGATCTTAGAAAGTTTCTCCCCGAGCCTTGCGGCTCGGGAAAAGGTGTACATAAGCTTACGGGTTATTAGTACTACTCGACTATGACATTACTGCCTTTACATCTATAGCCTATCAACGTGGTCATCTCCCACGACCCTTAAAAGAAATCTCATCTTGTGGTGGGTTTCGCGCTTATATGCTTTCAGCGC
>NZ_JBFUBE010000079.1:0-791 GCF_056405915.1 Flavobacterium sp. P1_E4 | reverse complement strand
CTAGGCATCCCCCATACGCCCTTATTTTGCTTATTGTACCAATCATTCAGTTAAGAATGACCGTTTTTTTTCGATTTTCCAATAAATTAGAAAATCTGCTTTCTACTTTTTATTATTTCTTATCTCAATATGTCAATGAACTTTTATGCTGAATTTATTTCAGCATCTTGTGGAGAATAACGGAGTCGAACCGTTGACCTCCTGCGTGCAAGGCAGGCGCTCTAGCCAGCTGAGCTAATCCCCCAATCTTTTTTAATTATGAATTGTGAATTATGAATTATGAATTGTTGTAATTCGTAATCTTTCAACCCTAGAATTTCCTTTCAATCTGTTTTCTATGAACGTCTTTCAATTTATAATTAACAATTAATAATTGATARTTATTTTGTTGTCTCGGACAGACTCGAACTGTCGACCCCTACATTATCAGTGTAGTACTCTAACCAGCTGAGCTACGAGACACTCTTCATTCTTATTTTGCGCTTTTTTTATTTTACGCATGTTTTTTTAAATTAACAGCAAGAGTAATATAATCTTCGGTCTTGAAACCAAATAGTCCTTTTCGTCTTCTTTCCTCAGCGTGTCTTTCAACTAACACTAAGGCTCTAGAAAGGAGGTGTTCCAGCCGCACCTTCCGGTACGGCTACCTTGTTACGACTTAGCCCTAGTTACCAGTTTTACCCTAGGCAGCTCCTTGCGGTCACCGACTTCAGGCACCCCCAGCTTCCATGGCTTGACGGGCGGTGTGTACAAGGCCCGGGAACGTATTCACCGGATCATGGCTGATATCC
>NZ_JBFUBE010000078.1:0-801 GCF_056405915.1 Flavobacterium sp. P1_E4 | reverse complement strand
ATTGTTCCATTTGAAGCAGTGGCTCCGCTTACCGTAGCCGTTGCATTGGAACAGATGGTTTGAGTTCCGCCAGCTGCAGAAGCTTGAGGTAATGCATCCACATTAACGGTATAAGTTGATGTAGCTTTTGCAATTCCGCAAGTATTGTTACTGGTTACGGTCATGGTCAAGGTCACAGTATTGCCTTCATCTCCGGCCGCTGCAGTATAGGTTGGGGTCAATGTTGTGGCATTGCTCAATGAACCGGCTCCGTTATGTGTCCAAAGTATTGTTCCATTTGAAGCAGTGGCTCCGCTTACCGTAGCCGTTGCATTGGAACAGATGGTTTGACTTCCGCCAGCTGCAGAAGCTTGAGGTAATGCATCCACATTAACGGTATAAGTTGATGTAGCTTTTGCAATTCCGCAAGTATTGTTACTGGTAACGGTCATGGTCAAGGTCACAGTATTGCCTTCGTCTCCGGCCGCTGCAGTATAGGTTGGTGTAAGTGTTGTTTCATTGCTCAATGAACCGGCTCCGTTATGTGTCCAAAGGATTGTTCCATTTGAAGCAGTGGCTCCGCTTACCGTAGCCGTTGCATTGGAACAGATGGTTTGACTTCCGCCAACTGCAGAAGCTTGAGGTAATGCATCCACATTAACGGTATAAATTGATGTAGCTTTTGCAATTCCGCAAGTATTGTTACTGGTAACGGTCATGGTCAAGGTCACAGTATTGCCTTCATCTCCGGCCGCTGCAGTGTAGGTAGGTGTAAGTGTTGYTTCATTACTCAACGAACCGGCTCCGTTATGTGTCCAAAGG
>NZ_JBFUBE010000077.1:0-884 GCF_056405915.1 Flavobacterium sp. P1_E4 | reverse complement strand
CGGAAATACAGGCACGGCTTCACAAACGCTAACTTATACGCGAGACACGGAACTTCCGGTGATCACTTTAACTGCTGCAGGTACATTAGGTTGTAATCCAACGGCAGCAGAAATAACGGCAGCCTTCGGCACAGCCAGTGTAAGCGACAACTGCTCAATAGGTTTAGTTGCCAGCGGTACAGAGACCTTAGAAACCGGCAGTGGTTGTACTTTTTCTACCACCAAAAACTGGACGGTAACCGATGCCTGCGGAAATACAGGCTTGGCTTCGCAAACGGTAACTTACACTAGAGACACGGAGCTTCCGGTGATCACTTTAACCGCTGCAGGCACATTGGGCTGTAATCCAACAGCAGCAGAAATCACGGCAGCCTTCGTCACCGCCAGTGTAAGCGACAACTGCACCACAGGCTTAACTGCAACTGGCACCGAAGCAGCAGAAACGGGCTCGGGTTGTACGTTCTCCACCACCAAAAACTGGACGGTAACCGATGCCTGCGGAAATACAGGCTTGGCTTCACAAACGCTAACTTATACCCGAGACACGGAACTTCCGGTGATCACTTTAACTGCTGCAGGTACATTGGGCTGTAATCCAACGGCAGCAGAAATCACGGCAGCCTTCGGCACCGCCAGTGTAAGCGACAACTGCTTCACAGGCTTAACAGCAACCGGTACCGAAGCAGCAGAAACAGGCTCGGGTTGTACGTTCTCTACCACCAAAAACTGGACGGTAACCGATGCTTGCGGGAACACAGGCTTGGCTTCGCAAACGGTAACTTATACTAGAGACACGGAGTTTCCTGTGATCACCTTGACCCCGGCAGGCACAGTATTTTGCAATCCAACGGCAGCAGAAATAACGGCAGCTTTCGGCACCGCTT
>NZ_JBFUBE010000076.1:0-906 GCF_056405915.1 Flavobacterium sp. P1_E4 | reverse complement strand
ACAAGACTTTTGCCTTGTAGGGTGAGTTCCATTTTTGAAGTTTAGCAATCAGATCGGGAACGCCGAGTATATTGATACTGCGTTTGATGTTATAGACCAGCATAATCAGGCTGTGTTCTCCGTTTACTTTTTCCAATCCCGTTAAATTGGTGTGGTTGTAACCCCATTGCCGTTTAATAGTCCCGAAGATGTGTTCGTTGATTTCCTGCCGCTTTCGGTAGAGTTGTGCATTTGCTTGGTAGCGCTTGTTGTTTTCTTCTACGGCATCTGCATATTGACTGCGATCTATGTTTCTGCCTGCTGTTCTGCTCGTGCATAAACCTTTGACAGGGCATTCTCTGCATTTTGGAGTTCGGTATCTCTTGAACTCATAACTGTCTTTGTCCGAGGTTTTCTTGTACCAGGTGCCGGTGGTTTTAAGCGTTTCTCCCTGCGGACAGGTATAGGTATCGGTGGTTTTGTCGTACTCAAACTTGGTTACCAAATAATCGGGATGGATGTTTTCTTTATTTTTTCCTTGTTCAGGCTGCGCAACAATTGTAGTGATGTTGGCTTGTCTGCAGATTTCTATTTGCTTGCCATTATGGTAGCCTTTGTCCACCAATGCGGTATATGTTTCAATGCCTAGATTCTCCTTGGCTTCGATGGCAATTGCCGATAAGGCACTGCGGTCGTTCTTGTTGATAGTGTGCGTGGCTACCACAAGGTTATGTTTGGCATCCACAGCCGCCTGCAAATTAAACGAAATTTCAACCACTTGTCCTTGCACTAATAAGGCTCTGGCATCACTATCGGTAGTGCTTATTTGCGGTTCGCCACTTGCTTTTAGTTTTTCTTCCAGCAAATCATAGCGAAGTTTGTTTTGTTGCAAGCGTTCTATCTTTTGCAGGATGTTTTGAATTTTAG
>NZ_JBFUBE010000075.1:0-929 GCF_056405915.1 Flavobacterium sp. P1_E4 | reverse complement strand
TGATACCAAAGAAAATCAGCCTAAAATTCAAAACATCCTGCAAAAGATAGAACGCTTGCAACAAAACAAACTTCGCTATGATTTGCTGGAAGAAAAACTAAAAGCAAGTGGCGAACCGCAAATAAGCACTACCGATAGTGATGCCAGAGCCTTATTAGTGCAAGGACAAGTGGTTGAAATTTCGTTTAATTTGCAGGCGGCTGTGGATGCCAAACATAACCTTGTGGTAGCCACCCATACCATCAATAAGAACGACCGCAGTGCTTTATCGGCTATAGCTATCGAAGCCAAAGAGAATCTAGGCATTGAAACTTACACTGCATTGGTAGATAAAGGCTACCATAATGGCAAACAAATAGAAATTTGTAAACAAGCCAATATTACCACAATGGTAGCGCAACCTGAACAAGGAAAAAGTAACGAAAAGGGTACAACCACGGATTATTTGGTCTCCAAGTTCCAATACAATCAAAGTACCGACACCTACACTTGTCCACAGGGAGAAATCCTTAAAACTACAGGTAGTTGGCACAAGAAAACCACGGACAGAGACAGTTATGAGTTCAAGAAATACCGTACCCCAAAATGCAGAGAATGTCCTGTAAAACATTTATGCACAAGCAGAGCAGCAGGCAGAGAAATAGACCGCAGCCAATATGCCGATGCGGTGGAAGAAAACAACAAACGCTACCACGCAAATGCACAACTCTACCGCAAGCGGCAGGAAATCAACGAACACATCTTCGGGACTATTAAACGGCAATGGGGTTACAACCACACCAATTTAACGGGATTGGAAAAAGTAAACGGAGAACACAGCCTGATTATGCTGGTCTATAACATCAAACGCAGTATCAATATACTCGGCGTTCCCGATCTGATTGCTAAACTTCAAAAATGGAACTCACCCTACAAGGCAAAAGTCTTGT
>NZ_JBFUBE010000074.1:0-931 GCF_056405915.1 Flavobacterium sp. P1_E4 | reverse complement strand
GCTTGAGGTAATGCATCCACATTAACGGTATAAGTTGATGTAGCTTTTGCAATTCCGCAAGTATTGTTACTGGTAACGGTCATGGTCAAGGTCACAGTATTGCCTTCATCTCCGGCCGCTGCAGTGTAGGTAGGTGTAAGTGTTGYTTCATTACTCAACGAACCGGCTCCGTTATGTGTCCAAAGGATTGTTCCATTTGAAGCAGTGGCTCCGCTTACTGTAGCCGTTGCATTGGAACAGATGGTTTGACTTCCGCCATTGGTAGAAGCTTGAGGTAATGCATCCACATTAACGGTATAAGTTGATGTGGCCTTTGCCGAACCACCACAGCTATTGTCGCTGGTTACGGTTAGTGTCAGTGTCACGGTTTTTCCTTCGTCTGCTGCTGTCGCAGTATAGGTAGGTGTAAGTGTTGTTTCATTGCTTAATGAACCGGCTCCGTTGTGGGTCCAAAGTATGTTACCGAACGATGCAGTGGCTCCGCTTACCGTAGCCGTTGCATTGGAACAGATGGTTTGACTTCCGCCATTGGCATCTGCCAAAGGAAGTGGGTTCACATTAACTGCATAAGTTGATGTGGCTTTTGCAATTCCGCAAGTATTGTTACTGGTTACGGTTAGTGTCAGTGTCACGGTTTTTCCCTCGTCACCTGCTGTAGCAGTATAGGTAGGTGTAAGTGTGGTCTCATTACTCAACGAACCAGTTCCGTTATGTGTCCAAAGGATTGTTCCATTTGAAGCAGTAGCTCCGCTTACTGTAGCCGTTGCATTGGAACAGATGGTTTGACTTCCGCCAGCTGCAGAAGCTTGAGGTAATGCATCCACATTAACGGTATAAGTTGATGTAGCTTTTGCAATTCCGCAAGTATTGTTACTGGTAACGGTCATGGTCAAGGTCACAGTATTGCCTTCATCTCCGGCCGCTCCGGCCG
>NZ_JBFUBE010000073.1:0-1104 GCF_056405915.1 Flavobacterium sp. P1_E4 | reverse complement strand
GCTCATTGGTATAGAAATGTAGAAGAATCAGGCTTTAAAAACTTTAATATTCTGCTTAATACCATAACTTTTAATTACAAGTCAATCTTAAACTATTTTCATAACAGAAGTACAAATGCTTCTGCCGAATCTTTCAATGCAAAAATAAAAGCTTTTAGAAGTCAATTTAGAGGAGTGAGAAATATAGATTTTTTCTTGTTCAGATTATCTAATCTTTTTGCATAATCCCCAACTTTTGCACCTGATCCGAGATATGGGTTTTAAAAATCAGAAACATGCTTTTTTAACATCTCTAAATAAGATTAAAATATAAAATAAGATAAAAATAAATCTTAATATTAATATTAAACATTAATAAATAGAATTTATAGATTTTTAAAGAACAGGTATATTGAAATTAATCTTCAACTATTTTTTTTAAAAATAAAAGATTTGAATTTACTTTATCAACTTAAGTACGTTGAGAGAAATTAGATAAACATAACATCAACTAATATTTCATTACCAACCAAAGTAAAGTTAAACGTATTTAGTACTTTAAAATATAGTAAAAATATCAACTTTGAGAAGAAAACCAAAGCTACCGTACAGTAATCGTACAATTATAGAAACGAAAAAACCGCAAAGAACTAACAATAAGGTCTTTACGGTTTAACAAAGTACTCAGAGCGGGACTTGAACCCGCACGAACATTGCTGTTCACTGGATTTTAAGTCCAGCGTGTCTACCAATTTCACCATCCGAGCCATTATAAAGTGGTACCTCCAGGGATCGAACCAGGGACACATGGATTTTCAGTCCATTGCTCTACCATCTGAGCTAAGGTACCTAATCTTATAATTAGATTTTGTTATAAAAAACCCCGTTTCTTTCGAAACGGGGTTTTGTAAAAAAAGGCAGCGACATACTCTCCCACATAACTGCAGTACCATCTGCGCAGGCGGGCTTAACTACTCTGTTCGGGATGGGAAGAGGTGAGCCCCGCCGCAATAACCACCTTAAGTCGTTACAATTGCTTTGGGCAATCATTTGCAAGTCGTAATTAACTTCGTTCTGTTCGGCTAAAGCCTCGGATCAGAATTTCGAACTCGTAATTGCAATAAA
>NZ_JBFUBE010000072.1:0-1163 GCF_056405915.1 Flavobacterium sp. P1_E4 | reverse complement strand
ACCCCAACCTATACTGCAGCGGCCGGAGATGAAGGCAATACTGTGACCTTGACCATGACCGTAACCAGTAACAATACTTGCGGAATTGCAAAAGCTACATCAACTTATACCGTTAATGTGGATGCATTACCTCAAGCTTCTGCAGCTGGCGGAACTCAAACCATCTGTTCCAATGCAACGGCTACGGTAAGCGGAGCCACTGCTTCAAATGGAACAATCCTTTGGACACATAACGGAACTGGTTCGTTAAGCAATGCCACCACATTGACCCCAACCTACACTGCTACAGCAGGTGACGAGGGAAAAACCGTGACCTTGACTATGACCGTTACCAGTAACAATACTTGCGGAATTGCAAAAGCTACATCAACTTATACCGTTAATGTGGATGCATTACCTCAAGCTTCTGCAGCTGGCGGAAGTCAAACCATCTGTTCCAATGCAACGGCTACGGTAAGCGGAGCCACTGCTTCAAATGGAACAATACTTTGGACACATAACGGAACTGGTTCGTTAAGCAATGCCTCCACATTGACCCCAACCTACACTGCAGCGGCCGGAGATGAAGGCAATACTGTGACCTTGACCATGACCGTTACCAGTAATAATACTTGCGGAATTGCAAAAGCTACATCAACTTATACCGTTAATGTGGATGCATTACCTCAAGCTTCTGCAGCTGGCGGAAGTCAAACCATCTGTTCCAATGCAACGGCTACGGTAAGCGGAGCCACTGCTTCAAATGGAACAATCCTTTGGACACATAACGGAACTGGTTCGTTAAGCAATGCCACCACATTGACCCCAACCTATACTGCAGCAGCAGGAGATGGAGGAAAAACTGTGACCTTGACCATGACCGTTACCAGTAACAATACTTGCGGAATTGCAAAGGCTACATCAACTTATACCGTTAATGTGGATGCATTACCTCAAGCTTCTGCAGCTGGCGGAAGTCAAACCATCTGTTCCAATGCAACGGCTACAGTAAGCGGAGCCACTGCTTCAAATGGAACAATACTTTGGACACATAACGGAGCCGGTTCATTGAGCAATGAAACAACACTTACACCTACCTATACTGCAGCGGCCGGAGACGAAGGCAATACTGTGACCTTGACCATGACCGTTACCAGTAACAATACTTGCGGAATTGCAAAAGC
>NZ_JBFUBE010000071.1:0-1170 GCF_056405915.1 Flavobacterium sp. P1_E4 | reverse complement strand
CGTACAACCCGAGCCGGTTTCTGCTGCTTCGGTACCGATTGCAGTTAGGCCCGTTGAGCAGTTGTCGCTTACACTGGCGGTGCCGAAGGCTGCTGTGATTTCTGCTGCTGTCGGATTACAAAGTACCGTGCCTGACGGGGTCAAGGTGATCACCGGAAGTTCCGTGTCTCGGGTATAAGTTAGCGTTTGTGAAGCCGTGCCTGTATTTCCGCAAGCATCGGATACCGTCCAGTTTTTGGTGGTAGAGAACGTACAACCCGAGCCTGTTTCTGCTGCTTCGGTACCGGTTGCTGTTAAGCCAACCGAGCAGTTATCGCTTACACTCGCTGTTCCGAAGGCTGCTGTGATTTCTGCTGCCGTTGGATTACAGCCCAATGTACCTGCAGCAATTAAAGTGATCACCGGAAGTTCCGTGTCTCTAGTATAAGTTACCGTTTGCGAAGCCAAGCCTGTGTTCCCGCAAGTATCGGTTACCGTCCAGTTTTTGGTGGTGGAGAACGTACAACCCGAGCCTGTTTCTGCTGCTTCGGTGCCGGTTGCAGTTAAGCCTGTGGTGCAGTTGTCGCTTACCGAAGCGGTACCGAAGGCTGCTGTGATTTCTGCTGCTGTCGGATTACAAAGTACCGTGCCTGCCGGGGTCAAGGCGATCACCGGAAGCTCCGTGTCTCGGGTATAAGTTAGCGTTTGTGAAGCCAAGCCTGTATTTCCGCAAGCATCGGTTACCGTCCAGTTTTTGGTGGTAGAGAAACTACAACCCGAGCCTGTTTCTGCTGCTTCGCTGCCAATAGCACTTAAGCCTGTTGAACAATTATCGCTTACCGAAGCGGTGCCGAAAGCTGCCGTTATTTCTGCTGCCGTTGGATTACAGCCCAATGTACCTGCAGCAATTAAAGTGATCACCGGAAGTTCCGTGTCTCGGGTATAAGTTACCGTTTGCGAAGCCAAGCCTGTGTTCCCGCAAGTATCGGTTACCGTCCAGTTTTTGGTGGTAGAGAACGTACAACCCGAGCCTGTTTCTGCTGCTTCGGTGCCGGTTGCAGTTAGGCCCGTTGAACAGTTGTCGCTTACACTGGCGGTGCCGAAGGCTGCTGTGATTTCTGCTGCTGTCGGATTACAAAGTACCGTGCCTGCCGGGGTCAAGGTGATCACCGGAAGCTCCGTGTCTCTAGG
>NZ_JBFUBE010000070.1:0-1214 GCF_056405915.1 Flavobacterium sp. P1_E4 | reverse complement strand
ATCCGTTACCGTCCAGTTTTTGGTGGTGGAGAACGTACAACCCGAGCCTGTTTCTGCTGCTTCGGTGCCGGTTGCAGTTAAGCCTGTGGTGCAGTTGTCGCTTACCGAAGCGGTACCGAAGGCTGCTGTGATTTCTGCTGCTGTCGGATTACAAAGTACCGTGCCTGCCGGGGTCAAGGCGATCACCGGAAGCTCCGTGTCTCTAGTATAAGTTAGCGTTTGCGAAGCCAAGCCTGTGTTCCCGCAAGTATCCGTTACCGTCCAGTTTTTGGTCGTGGAGAACGTACAACCCGAGCCTGTTTCTGCTGCTTCGGTACCGGTTGCTGTTAAGCCCGTTGAGCAGTTGTCGCTTACCGAAGCGGTGCCGAAGGCTGCCGTTATTTCTGCTGCCGTTGGATTACAACCCAATGTACCTGCAGCGGTTAAAGTGATCACCGGAAGTTCCGTGTCTCGGGTATAAGTTACCGTTTGTGAAGCCGTGCCTGTGTTCCCGCAAGTATCGGTTACCGTCCAGTTTTTGGTGGTAGAAAAAGTACAGCCACTGCCGGTTTCTGCCGCTTCGGCACCGGTTGCAGTTAGACCCGTTGAGCAGTTATCGCTTACACTCGCTGTTCCGAAGGCTGCCGTGATTTCTGCTGCCGTTGGATTACAACCCAATGTACCTGCAGCGGTTAAAGTGATCACCGGAAGTTCCGTGTCTCGGGTATAAGTTACCGTTTGCGAAGCCAAGCCTATGTTGCCGCAAGTATCCGTTACCGTCCAGTTTTTGGTGGTGGAGAAACTACAACCCGAGCCTGTTTCTGCTGCTTCGGTACCGGTTGCTGTTAGGCCTGTGGAGCAGTTGTCGCTTACACTGGCGGTGCCGAAGGCTGCCGTGATTTCTGCTGCCGTTGGATTACAGCCCAATGTACCTGCAGCAGTTAAAGTGATCACCGGAAGCTCCGTGTCTCTAGTGTAAGTTACCGTTTGCGAAGCCAAGCCTGTGTTCCCGCAAGTATCGGTTACCGTCCAGTTTTTGGTGGTGGAGAACGTACAACCCGAGCCTGTTTCTGCCGCTTCGGTACCGGTTGCAGTTAGACCCGTTGAGCAGTTATCGCTTACACTCGCTGTTCCGAAGGCTGCCGTGATTTCTGCTGCCGTTGGATTACAAAGTACCGTGCCTGCAGCAGTTAAAGTGATCACCGGAAGTTCCGTGTCTCGGGTATAAGTTAGCG
>NZ_JBFUBE010000069.1:0-1219 GCF_056405915.1 Flavobacterium sp. P1_E4 | reverse complement strand
CCTTTCGATTTCCGTTCCAAATAGTTTCCGCTTTTGAACTACAAACTTGAGTTAAACATCAAAGAAAATCGACAAAAAAATTCCGATTTCGGTTTTCCATAAAGCAGTTCACGTTTCTTTGTCCGCAACAATTAAGTTTCAGATTTCGGTTCAGAATTTGAGTTCAGATTTCGGCCAACTCGGTTTCTGCTTCGTTATGTATTTTCCGAACTAAAGTTTCTGATTAAAATCGACTGTTGATCGTCAACAGCTATACACCCTAACGTTCTGGCACTACAGCGGGTTTGGGACTAAATTAAGCCCTATTTTCGGATTTGCCAAATCATCCCAAATACAAAACCAACTTTCCATTAAGCCCAATGCCCAAATCCGTTGTAGTGGCTGTTAGGGTGTGTAGCTTGACGATGCTGAGCACGAAAGATTTGACATTCCAATTATCGATTCCAATTGCGTAAAACTTTTTTTCGTCTTTCGATTTCCGTTCCAAATAGTTTCCGTTTTTGAACTTCATACTTCAGTTAAACCTCAAAGAAAATTGACAAAAAAAAATCCGCTTTCGGTTTTCCATAAAGCAGTTCACGTTTCTTTGTCTGCAACAATTAAGTCTCAGATTTCGGTTCAAATTTCAGTTCGAATTTCGGTTCAGATTTGAGGTCAGATTTGAGGTCAGATTTCGGCCAGCTCGGTTTCTGTTTCGTTATGTATTTTCCGAACTAAAGTTTCTGATTAAAAGCGACTGTTGATCGTCAACAGCTATACACCCTAACGTCTTGGCACTACAGCGGGTTTGGGACTAAATTAAGCCCTATTTTCGGATTTGCCAAATCATCCCAAATACAAAACCATCTTTCCATTAAGCCCAATGCCCAAATCCGTTGTAGTGGCTGTTAGGGTGTGTAGCTTGACGATGCTGAGCACGAAAGTTTTGACATTCCAATTATCGATTCCAATTGCGTAAAACTTTTTTTCGCCTTTCGATTTCCGTTCCAAATAGTTTCCGCTTTTGAACTACAAACTTGAGTTAAACATCAAAGAAAATCGACAAAAAAATTCCGATTTCGGTTTTCCATAAAGCAGTTCACGTTTCTTTGTCCGCAACAATTAAGTTTCAGATTTCGGTTCAGAATTTGAGTTCAGATTTCGGCCAACTCGGTTTCTGCTTCGTTATGTATTTTCCGAACTAAAGTTTCTGATTAAAATCGACTGTTGATCGTCCGTC
>NZ_JBFUBE010000068.1:0-1253 GCF_056405915.1 Flavobacterium sp. P1_E4 | reverse complement strand
CCAATCCGATGGCTATATTGTCGTTAGCCCAGGTATAGGAAGTGCCAGTTCCTCCGAAAGTCACCAAAGTGGTATTGGCACCTTTACAGATTGTTTGGTTACTCACCGAATTAACTGATGGGGTCGGGTTCACCGTAATGGTGAAGCTGGTCGTTGGACCGTCGCAGGTCACTCCGTTATTGAGATAATGTGGCGTAACGGTAATGGTTCCGCTGATAGGACTTGAGGTTGCGTTGGTTCCTGCAAATGCAGCAATGTTACCAGTTCCGCTTGCCCCCAATCCGATGGCTATATTGTCGTTCGCCCAGGTATAGGAAGTGCCGGTTCCCCCGAAAGTCACCAAAGTGGTATTGGCACCTTTACAGATTGTCTGGTTGCCCACCGAATTAACCGATGGAGTCGGATTTACTGTAATGGTGAAGCTTGTCGTTGGACCGTCGCAGGTCACTCCGTTATTTAGATAGTGTGGCGTAACGGTAATAGTTCCGCTGATAGGGCTCGAGGTTGCGTTCGTTCCTGCAAATGCGGGAATGTTACCAGTTCCGCTTGCCCCCAATCCGATGGCTATATTGTCGTTGGCCCAGGTATAGGAGGTACCGGTTCCTCCGAAAGTCACCAAAGTGGTGTTTGCGCCTTTACAGATTGTTTGGTTACCCACCGAATTAACCGATGGAGTCGGATTCACCGTAATGGTGAAGCTGGTCGTAGGACCGTCGCAGGTCACTTCGTTATTGAGATAGTGTGGCGTAACGGTAATGGTTCCGCTAATCGGGCTCGAGGTTGCGTTGGTTCCTGCAAATGCTGGAATGTTACCAGTTCCGCTTGCCCCCAATCCGATGGCTGTATTGTCGTTAGCCCAGGTATAGGAAGTACCGGTTCCGGAGAAAGTCACCAAAGTGGTGTTCGCCCCTTTACAGATTGTCTGGTTGCCCACCGAATTAACCGATGGAGTCGGATTTACCGTAATGGTGAAGCTCGTCGTTGGACCATCGCAGGTAACTCCGTTATTGAGATAATGCGGCGTAACGGTAATGGTTCCGCTAATAGGACTCGAGGTTGCGTTGGTTCCTGCAAATGCGGCAATGTTACCAGTCCCGCTTGCACCCAATCCGATGGCTATATTGTCGTTAGCCCAGGTATAGGAAGTGCCAGTTCCTCCGAAAGTCACCAAAGTGGTATTGGCACCTTTACAGATTGTTTGGTTACTCACCGAATTAACTGATGGGGTCGGGTTCACCGTAATGGTGAAGCTG
>NZ_JBFUBE010000067.1:0-1370 GCF_056405915.1 Flavobacterium sp. P1_E4 | reverse complement strand
ACTTTGTATTGCAAAACCCAGCTTGGTGAGGTCAATAAATTCCACAAAAGCATCTATAAAACGAACTTGATTATCGGGACTTATAGCGTCTTCTAAACTAGAAAAACGCATCTGATGACGGGAAATTCCTGTGATATGCTGCATTCTTAAAAATACGAAAATTCCTGTTTTGACACAACTTTTTTGTTATATTTGGTGATATACAAACGGAGGTTTTTTCACAGACTGACGTTGGTGGTAATTTTAGCGCAGAGAGGGATTAACAGAAAAACAGAAAATATGAATAAAATTAGAATTTCAATGTTGCTTTTGACAATTTCACTTTTTATAAGTTGTGATTTTATAAAAGATAGTTTCACTTTTAAAGAAAAGACAAAAGAATTTGTGGAAACCTTAATGAAAAAGGACTATGACAAATGTGTTTCGCAAATGGCTTTGGAAAGTGAAATGGGTAAAAACACAAACATTGACACTTTAAAATTGGGATTGGAGCAATTCCGAGGATTAGTAGAACGAAATTTTGGAGATAAGTTTGAGTATTCACTTATGAAATCTGAAAAAAAGCGTTCAACAATTGAAAGTGAAAATACACCACCAAATACTACACTTGCATTAATTGAATTTACAAATGAAAATGAATTTGGAGTTTTTCAAGTTTTATTTGATGACAATTCAAAAAAGATAATCAACATAAATACACTTGATGTAAAAGCACCTATACCAAATATGGTTATCTTTTGGTTATTCGGTTTTTTACCATTATCAATTTTACTTTTCAATATTTATGCAATTAGAGAAATTAAGAAAAGTACATTATCAAAAAAATGGTTGAAATATTTAGCTATATTATTTTTCAATGTCCCAACAATAACATATTCAGCTGTTGAAGGTCTTTCATACAAACTTATAGATTTTCAATTTTTCTTTGGGATTAGTTTTAGCTTTATGGGTTTTCTTGGTTCAGTTTGGACTTTTGGAATTCCATTAGGTGGAATTTATTGGTTATGGAAACTGAAACAACACAGAATTGATGAAGAGTTTAATACAGAAACTGAAGAACTTACTGTAACAACTGAATAAAAAACACAGCCACCAACACCCACTATAACGGATTTGGGCATTTGGCTTAATGGAAAAATGGTCTTGTATTTGGGATGATTTGGCAAATCCGAAGAATGGGCTTAATTTAGTCCCAAACCCGCTGTAGTACCAGAACGTCAGGCTGTGAAAAAACCTCTTTTTTTTCTCAAAATCTTCAAATTTTACAATCCTACAATTCAAATAAAGCCTTCTGAGAAGGCTCTTTTTTTAAGCTACTAATTTTATCGGATAAAAATTGTGCCTTGCATTTAGCTTCTTGCATTTAGCTT
>NZ_JBFUBE010000066.1:0-1416 GCF_056405915.1 Flavobacterium sp. P1_E4 | reverse complement strand
GGATCAAGAACAAAACCTGGGGAGGAAATGTCAAAATAAAATAAGAGCTTTGTAATCTAAGAATTAGAGATGACTCCTATAGACCTTTTAAAATTTATGCTACCTGATTTTTTAGTAGATCACTTTGAAGTGATTTCCGCTACTAACACAGAAGAAATATTACACTTGTATTTTGAGGAGAAAATCAAACCTCCACAAGAGTTTAATGCATTTGAACTGGTATCAAAAGGCTTTCAGGATGAGATTACTATTCAGGACTTTCCTCTGCGGGGTAAGTATGTGTATCTGCACATCAAAAGACGTCGCTGGACCAATAAAACCACAGGAGAAATTATTAAAAGAGATTGGCAGTTAGTAGCCAAGGGAACCCGCATGACTCAAGAGTTTGCGGCTTTTTTAAAAGAAATTAATAGATAGCAGCGCTACTGATTGCCATACAATTGGAGGCTTCTTCGGTGTCAATGGTAAAAAACTTCAAAGACAATATAAAAAGCAYCTGAGTACCTTTAACACCTGGGCTCCACGCGAACATGCACACCAATGGATTGTTTACCCTGAAAACATGGGCACACATTTGTCAATTGATGAAGTAGCTTTATCTCAGGGAGAACTCTATACTATTGTGACCAACAAGAAATTCAAAGGCAAAAAGGGAGCTTTAGTGGCTATTGTTGCGGGAACTAAGGCGGATCAGGTCATAGAACACATCTGTAAAATTGATTATAAAAGTAGATGCTCTGTCAAAGAAATAACTCTTGACATGGCCAACTCTATGAAACTAATCTCAAAAAAAWGCTTCCCGAAAGCCATACAGGTYACCGATAGATTCCATGTTCAAAAATTAGCATTGGAAGCATTACAGGAGATCAGAATCAAGYATCGATGGGAAGCTATGGATATGGAAAATCAATTGATAATAMAGGCAAAATTAGAAAATAAGAAATACATCCCACAGCTTTTACCCAACGGAGATTCTGTAAAACAGTTATTGGCCAGAAGCAGATATTTACTTTATAAATCTCGTGAAAAATGGACCCAAAGCCAAAAAGAAAGGGCACAAATGACATTTGAATTATACCCCGATATAAAGACAGCCTATAATCTAAATCAACAACTCCGAGGGATTTACAATAAAAACAATGATAAGCATATTGCCATGACTAAACTAGCTCATTGGTATAGAAATGTAGAAGAATCAGGCTTTAAAAACTTTAATATTCTGCTTAATACCATAACTTTTAATTACAAGTCAATCTTAAACTATTTTSATAACAGAAGTACAAATGCTTCTGCCGAATCTTTCAATGCAAAAATAAAAGCTTTTAGAAGTCAATTTAGAGGAGTGAGAAATATAGATTTTTTCTTGTTCAGATTATCTAATCTTTTTGCATAATCCCCAACTTTTGCACCTGATCC
>NZ_JBFUBE010000065.1:0-1421 GCF_056405915.1 Flavobacterium sp. P1_E4 | reverse complement strand
GGACTTATAGCGTCTTCTAAACTAGAAAAACGCATCTGATGACGGGAAATTCCTGTGATATGCTGCATTCTTAAAAATACGAAAATTCCTGTTTTGACACAACTTTTTTGTTATATTTGGTGATATACAAACGGAGGTTTTTTCACAGACTGACGTTACTGGAGACTTGTGCCGAAATTACGCAGATAAAAACAATTTGAAAATAAGTATTTGTTTCCGCAGAAAGTTAACAAAGCAGAAGCGTGAAAATTGGAACTTGCCAGCAAAAACTTGAAAAAGTGAAACCTGAAAAGCAGAAGCGTGAAAATTGGAATCTGCCAACAAAAACTTGAAAAGTAGAAGAGTGAAAAGCAGAAGCGTGAAAATCGAAATCTGTCAGCAGAAACTTGAAAAGTTTAGCGCAGAATTTAAAAGTGAATAATTGAAAATAATATTCCGAAAATTACGAGCAGAAAAGCAGAAGCGTGAAAATTGGATTTTGCCAACAGAAACGTGAAAAGTTTGCGGTTTAATTGTAATTTCGACAAAACAAGCCTCCAGTAACACACGCTACAAGCAATTTGGGGATTTGGCTTAATGGAAAAATTGGTTTGTATTTGGAAGATTTGGCAAATCCGAAAGATAACGCTGATTTAATCCCAAACTGCTTGTAGCGCGAGAACGTTGGTGGCAAGTTGAGCCGAAATTACGCAGGTAATTCCGATTTGAAAATGAAGTTTATAACTCGCAGAAAATTTACAAAGCAGAAGCGTGAAAATTGGAATCGCCAACAGAAACTTGAAAAAGTTGAAACCTGAAAAGCAGAAACGTGAAATTTGGATTTTGCCAACAGAAACTTGAAAATTGGAATTTGAAAAGCAGAAACGTGAAAGTTGGATTTTCAAACAGAAACTTGAAAGTTAGAACTTGCCAATAGAACTTGATTTTTTTGCGCAGAAATTAAAAAGTGAATAATTAAAAATAATACGTCGAAAATCGCAAACCGAAAATTGGAACTTAAAAGTTGGATTGTGCCAACAGATACGTGAAAAATTTGCGGTTTAATTGTAATTTCGACTAAACAACCAGCCACCAACACACGCTACAAGCAATTTGGGGATTTGGCTTAATGGAAAAATTGGTTTGTATTTGGAAGATTTGGCAAATTCGAAGAATGGGCTTAATTTAATCCCAAACTGCTTGTAGCGCGAGAACGTTAGGGTGTATAGCTGTTGACGATCAACAGTCGCTTTTAATCAGAAACTTTAGTTCGGAAAATACATAACGAAACAGAAACCGAGCTGGCCGAAATCTGACCTCAAATCTGACCTCAAATCTGAACCGAAATTCGAACTGAAATTTGAACCGAAATCTGAGACTTAATTGTTGCAGACAAAGAAACGTGAACTGCTTTATGGTGAACTGCTTTATGGAAAACCGAA
>NZ_JBFUBE010000064.1:0-1498 GCF_056405915.1 Flavobacterium sp. P1_E4 | reverse complement strand
AGCTTGGTGAGGTCAATAAATTCCACAAAAGCATCTATAAAACGAACTTGATTATCGGGACTTATAGCGTCTTCTAAACTAGAAAAACGCATCTGATGACGGGAAATTCCTGTGATATGCTGCATTCTTAAAAATACGAAAATTCCTGTTTTGACACAACTTTTTTGTTATATTTGGTGATATACAAACGGAGGTTTTTTCACAGACTGACGTTGTATGCCATTTTGAAAAAAACGTAATTAACCATATTATGACAGAAAAAGAACTATTAGAATTATTAATAAAAAGTGCTAAAGAAAGAGCTAAACAAATTTCAGATTTATTGAATACAGTTTCCGATATTGAAACAAAGAATGTTTTAGTTGAAAATCATAAAAAAACTTTAGAAGAAATTAGAATAATGAACGAAAAATTAAAAACACTAATCTAAATAAACTATGAATATCCCAAAAGTTTTTATCTCATATTCTCACGACTCATTAGAACATAAAAAATGGGTTTTAGATTTAGCAATAAGAATGAGAAACAATGGAATTGATGCTATAATAGACCAATGGGAACTAAAACCAGGAGATGATTTACCTCATTTTATGGAAAAAAATTTAGAAAATTCCGATTCTATTATAATGATTTGTTCAGAAAATTATGTCTTAAAAGCTAATAGTGGAAAAGGTGGCGTTGGATATGAAAAAATGATTATTACATCCAATTTACTATCTAATATAGATGAAAATAAAATCATCCCAATTATAAAACAAGAAAGTGGAAATTTAGTTCCAACCTTTCTAAAAACAAAATTATATTTAAATTTTTCAAAAAAAGACGATTACGAATTCAGTTTTGATGAATTAATTAGAACAATTCACAAAAGTCCATTGTATATAAAACCAAAAGTTGGTAATAATCCATTTAAAAATAATCAAAACATTCAAGAATTAAAAGTCCACGATGGCGTATTGGAACTTATGAATGATATTATTAGACTATTTCAAAGTAATACTGATAATTATATTTTATATAGCAGTCTATTTCAATCAACAAAAACTTCAAGGATAATGTTAGACATTTTTATTAATAAAGCTGTAGAATTAGGATATATCAGTTTAGATAAAGACCGAGATATAATTCTATTGGAAAAAGGTAAAATTTATGCTATTAATAACAACTTAGTTTAAAAAAAACGGCATACAACACACGCTACAAGCAATTTGGGCATTTGGCTTAATGGAAAAATTAGTTTGTATTTGGAAGATTTGGCAAATCCGAAGATAAGGCTTAATTTAATCCCAAACTGCTTGTAGCGCGAGAACGTCAGGCTGTGAAAAAACCTCTTTTTTTTCTCAAAATCTTCAAATTTTACAATCCTACAATTCAAATAAAGCCTTCTGAGAAGGCTCTTTTTTTAAGCTACTAATTTTATCGGATAAAAATTGTGCCTTGCATTTAGCTTTAAATAGATCACTTTTATTAAAAACAAGACTTTTGCCTTGTAGGGTGA
>NZ_JBFUBE010000063.1:0-1509 GCF_056405915.1 Flavobacterium sp. P1_E4 | reverse complement strand
GCATTGGAACAGATTGTTTGACTTCCGCCAGCTGCAGAAGCTTGAGGTAATGCATCCACATTAACGGTATAAGTTGATGTAGCTTTTGCAATTCCGCAAGTATTGTTACTGGTAACGGTCATGGTCAAGGTCACAGTATTGCCTTCATCTCCGGCCGCTGCAGTATAGGTAGGAGTGAGTGTGGTTTCATTACTCAACGAACCAGTTCCGTTATGTGTCCAAAGTATTGTTCCATTTGAAGCAGTGGCTCCGCTTACCGTAGCCGTTGCATTGGAACAGATGATTTGACTTCCGCCAGCTGCAGAAGCTTGAGGTAATGCATCCACATTAACGGTATAAGTTGATGTAGCTTTTGCAATTCCGCAAGTATTGTTACTGGTAACGGTCATGGTCAAGGTCACAGTATTGCCTTCATCTCCGGCCGTTGCAGTATAGGTTGGGGTCAATGTTGTGGCATTGCTCAACGAACCGGTTCCGTTATGTGTCCAAAGGATTGTTCCATTTGAAGCAGTGGCTCCGCTTACCGTAGCCGTTGCATTGGAACAGATGGTTTGAGTTCCGCCAGCTGCAGAAGCTTGAGGTAATGCATCCACATTAACGGTATAAGTTGATGTAGCTTTTGCAATTCCACAAGTATTGTTACTGGTTACGGTCATGGTCAAGGTCACAGTATTGCCTTCATCTCCGGCCGCTGCAGTGTAGGTTGGGGTCAATGTTGTGGCATTGCTCAATGAACCGGCTCCGTTGTGTGTCCAAAGGATTGTTCCATTTGAAGCAGTGGCTCCGCTTACCGTAGCCGTTGCATTGGAACAGATGGTTTGACTTCCGCCAGCTGCAGAAGCTTGAGGTAATGCATCCACATTAACGGTATAAGTTGATGTAGCTTTTGCAATTCCGCAAGTATTGTTACTGGTTACGGTCATGGTCAAGGTCACAGTATTGCCTTCATCTCCGGCCGCTGCAGTRTAGGTAGGTGTAAGTGTTGYTTCATTACTCAACGAACCGGCTCCGTTATGTGTCCAAAGGATTGTTCCATTTGAAGCAGTGGCTCCGCTTACCGTAGCCGTTGCATTGGAACAGATKGTTTGACTTCCGCCAGCTGCAGAAGCTTGAGGTAATGCATCCACATTAACGGTATAAGTTGATGTAGCTTTTGCAATTCCGCAAGTATTGTTACTGGTTACGGTCATGGTCAAGGTCACAGTATTGCCTTCGTCTCCGGCCGCTGCAGTGTAGGTAGGTGTAAGTGTGGTTTCATTACTCAACGAACCGGCTCCGTTATGTGTCCAAAGGATTGTTCCATTTGAAGCAGTGGCTCCGCTTACGGTAGCCGTTGCATTGGAACAGATTGTTTGACTTCCGCCAGCTGCAGAAGCTTGAGGTAATGCATCCACATTAACGGTATAAGTTGATGTAGCTTTTGCAATTCCGCAAGTATTGTTACTGGTAACGGTCATGGTCAAGGTCACAGTATTGCCTTCGTCTCCGGCCGCTGCAGTATAGGTAGGT
>NZ_JBFUBE010000062.1:0-1588 GCF_056405915.1 Flavobacterium sp. P1_E4 | reverse complement strand
TCTCAGAAGGCTTTATTTGAATTGTAGGATTGTAAAATTTGAAGATTTTGAGAAAAAAAAGAGGTTTTTTCACAGCCTGACGTTCTCGCGCTACAAGCAGTTTGGGACTAAATTAAGCCCATTATTCGGATTTGCCAAATCATCCCAAGTACAAAACCAACTTCAAATTAAGGCTAAAACCCAAATTGCTTGTAGCGTGTGTTACCAGCCGTAATTATGCCAATCCGATTTTCCAGTTTCCAATTTTAAAATATTCTTCTTTTTTATCAGGAGAAATATTTTTATAAAGTTCATCAAAAACATATGTATATATTTGTTTAGGAATGGCTTGACCAATTAAGGTTTCTCTTTTCAAATCATAAACATCTAAATCTGCAAATCTGCTTAGTAAGAATGTGTTTTCAGATATTATTGGATTTTTAATTCCAAAGACATTTAGTAAATTAATAATTTCATCATCTTCTAAATTTATTCTAAAACTCCAATTGTTTTGATCTTGGAAAACATCAAAACCTTTTCCGTTTTTTGATGACGAATTTGAGGCAAAATATTTTAAACAATTTCTTATTGCAAAAACCAAATCATCAATATTAGTGATATAAGCATTTTTACTATAGCTATAAATTATTATATTTTCAATCGCTTTGGTGAGTAAGTCATAGATTGTCTCTTTCTCCCAATAAAAATTTGAATTTAAAAATGTTCGATAATTGAGTTTCAATTTTAAATCATCTTCCGAAATGTTTTCTAAATCTTGAAATTCATTATATTTTCTATGAATTTCGCTTATTCTTTCAATTTCGAATTCAATATGATATGATTTTCCACTGTTGAGTAAATCTAGAATTTGTGTAAAATAATCTGAAAGAATTATATCACTTTGTTTGCATTCAAAATCTTCTGTCAATTCTAGTTTAAATATTTTTTTTGAAAAACTCTTAAAATTAGGGATTTTTCCTTTTTCAGGTTTTTTAAATTTAGGTGATTCGTAAATGGTTCTTAATAGTTCATCTAGTGAATCAGAATACTTGTCATTATTTCTAAAATCAATTGTTGATATTCCTTTGAAATGTGCAGGAATTGAACAATTTTCTCCAATTTCATATTCACCATCTACTATAATTGGTAGAAACTTTTGTCTATCATTGCCTGACATAATTTCACCAGAAATAATTTGTTGTTCATATCCAACACCTCCTATACGATTAGAAGATTTTAGTTTATAGTTTGGAGTTAATACAACAAGGACTTTATCACTAGTTTCAATTGATTTTTCCATGAAGTGAGTAAAGCTTTCACCATGCTTCATATCATATTGGTCAAGTAATACATTAACACCATTTTCAATTAATTTATCTGCTAAATTTCTAACCCATTCTTTATGAATGTCTGTATCCCATGAATATGTAATGAATAGTTGTTTTTCCATTGTTGTTTTTTATTATGGCTGGTAACGTCAGTCTGTGAAAAAACCTCCGTTTGTATATCACCAAATATAACAAAAAAGTTGTGTCAAAACAGGAATTTTCGTATTTTTAAGAATGCAGCATATCACAGGAATTTCCCGTCATCAGATGCGTTTTTCTAG
>NZ_JBFUBE010000061.1:0-1626 GCF_056405915.1 Flavobacterium sp. P1_E4 | reverse complement strand
AAGCCTGTGGTGCAGTTGTCGCTTACCGAAGCGGTACCGAAGGCTGCTGTGATTTCTGCTGCTGTCGGATTACAAAGTACCGTGCCTGCCGGGGTCAAGGCGATCACCGGAAGCTCCGTGTCTCGGGTATAAGTTAGCGTTTGTGAAGCCAAGCCTGTATTTCCGCAAGCATCGGTTACCGTCCAGTTTTTGGTGGTAGAGAAACTACAACCCGAGCCTGTTTCTGCTGCTTCGGTGCCAATAGCACTTAAGCCTGTTGAACAATTATCGCTTACCGAAGCGGTGCCGAAAGCTGCCGTTATTTCTGCTGCCGTTGGATTACAGCCCAATGTACCTGCAGCAATTAAAGTGATCACCGGAAGYTCCGTGTCTCTAGTATAAGTTACCGTTTGCGAAGCCAAGCCTGTGTTCCCGCAAGTATCGGTTACCGTCCAGTTTTTGGTSGTGGAGAACGTACAACCCGAGCCTGTTTCTGCTGCTTCGGTGCCTGTAGCAGTTAAGCCCGTTGAGCAGTTGTCGCTTACACTSGCKGTKCCGAAAGCTGCTGTGATTTCTGCTGCTGTCGGATTACAAAGTACCGTGCCTGCCGGGGTCAAGGYGATCACCGGAAGYTCCGTGTCTCTAGTATAAGTTACCGTTTGCGAAGCCAAGCCTGTGTTCCCGCAAGTATCSGTTACCGTCCAGTTTTTGGTSGTGGAGAACGTACAACCCGAGCCTGTTTCTGCTGCTTCGGTACCGGTTGCTGTTAAGCCCGTTGAGCAGTTGTCGCTTACCGAAGCGGTGCCGAAGGCTGCCGTTATTTCTGCTGCYGTTGGATTACAAAGTACCGTGCCTGCCGGGGTCAAGGCGATCACCGGAAGTTCCGTGTCTCGGGTATAAGTTAGCGTTTGTGAAGCCAAGCCTGTGTTCCCGCAAGTATCGGTTACCGTCCAGTTTTTGGTGGTGGAGAACGTACAACCCGAGCCTGTTTCTGCTGCTTCGGTGCCGGTTGCAGTTAAGCCTGTGGTGCAGTTGTCGCTTACCGAAGCGGTACCGAAGGCTGCTGTGATTTCTGCTGCTGTCGGATTACAGCCCAATGTACCTGCAGCAGTTAAAGTGATCACCGGAAGCTCCGTGTCTCTAGTGTAAGTTACCGTTTGCGAAGCCAAGCCTGTGTTCCCGCAAGTATCGGTTACCGTCCAGTTTTTGGTGGTGGAGAACGTACAACCCGAGCCTGTTTCTGCTGCTTCGCTGCCAATAGCACTTAAGCCTGTTGAACAATTATCGCTTACCGAAGCGGTGCCGAAAGCTGCCGTTATTTCTGCTGCCGTTGGATTACAGCCCAATGTACCTGCAGCAATTAAAGTGATCACCGGAAGTTCCGTGTCTCGGGTATAAGTTAGCGTTTGCGAAGCCAAGCCTATGTTGCCGCAAGTATCGGTTACCGTCCAGTTTTTGGTGGTAGAGAACGTACAACCCGAGCCTGTTTCTGCTGCTTCGGTGCCGGTTGCAGTTAGGCCCGTTGAACAGTTGTCGCTTACACTGGCGGTGCCGAAGGCTGCTGTGATTTCTGCTGCTGTCGGATTACAAAGTACCGTGCCTGCCGGGGTCAAGGTGATCACCGGAAGCTCCGTGTCTCTAGTATAA
>NZ_JBFUBE010000060.1:0-1667 GCF_056405915.1 Flavobacterium sp. P1_E4 | reverse complement strand
GAGTTTCCTGTGATCACCTTGACCCCGGCAGGCACAGTATTTTGCAATCCAACGGCAGCAGAAATAACGGCAGCTTTCGGCACCGCTTCGGTAAGCGATAATTGTTCAACAGGCTTAAGTGCTATTGGCAGCGAAGCAGCAGAAACAGGCTCGGGTTGTAGTTTCTCTACCACCAAAAACTGGACGGTAACCGATGCTTGCGGAAATACAGGCTTGGCTTCACAAACGCTAACTTATACCCGAGACACGGAACTTCCGGTGATCGCCTTGACCCCGGCAGGCACGGTACTTTGTAATCCGACAGCAGCAGAAATCACAGCAGCCTTCGGTACCGCTTCGGTAAGCGACAACTGCTCAACGGGTCTAACTGCAACCGGTACCGAAGCAGCAGAAACAGGCTCGGGTTGTAGTTTCTCCACCACCAAAAACTGGACGGTAACCGATACTTGCGGGAACACAGGCTTGGCTTCGCAAACGGTAACTTATACTAGAGACACAGAGCTTCCGGTGATCACCTTGACCTCGTCAGGCACAGTACTTTGCAATCCAACGCCAGCAGAAATCACAGCAGCTTTCGGCACCGCTTCGGTAAGCGATAATTGTTCAACAGGCTTAACCGCAACAGGCACCGAAGCAGCAGAAACAGGCTCGGGTTGCACGTTCTCTACCACCAAAAACTGGACGGTAACGGATACTTGCGGCAACATAGGCTTGGCTTCGCAAACGCTAACTTATACTAGAGACACGGAACTTCCGGTGATCACTTTAACCGCTGCAGGTACATTGGGCTGTAATCCAACGGCAGCAGAAATAACGGCAGCTTTCGGCACCGCTTCGGTAAGCGATAATTGTTCAACAGGCTTAAGTGCTATTGGCACCGAAGCAGCAGAAACAGGCTCGGGTTGTAGTTTCTCCACCACCAAAAACTGGACGGTAACCGATACTTGCGGGAACACAGGCTTGGCTTCGCAAACGGTAACTTATACTAGAGACACGGAGCTTCCGGTGATCACTTTAACCGCTGCAGGCACATTGGGCTGTAATCCAACGGCAGCAGAAATCACGGCAGCCTTCGGAACAGCGAGTGTAAGCGATAACTGCTCCACAGGCCTAACTGCAACCGGTACCGAAGCAGCAGAAACCGGCAGTGGCTGTACTTTTTCTACCACCAAAAACTGGACGGTAACCGATGCTTGCGGCAACACAGGCTTGGCTTCGCAAACGGTAACTTATACCCGAGACACGGAGCTTCCGGTGATCACCTTGAACTCGTCAGGCACAGTACTTTGCAATCCAACGCCAGCAGAAATCACGGCAGCCTTCGGAACAGCGAGTGTAAGCGATAACTGCTCGGTTGGCTTAACAGCAACCGGTACCGAAGCAGCAGAAACAGGCTCGGGTTGTACGTTCTCTACCACCAAAAACTGGACGGTATCCGATGCCTGCGGAAATACAGGCACGGCTTCACAAACGCTAACTTATACCCGAGACACGGAACTTCCGGTGATCACCTTGACCCCGTCAGGCACGGTACTTTGTAATCCGACAGCAGCAGAAATCACAGCAGCCTTCGGCACCGCCAGTGTAAGCGACAACTGCTCAACGGGCCTAACTGCAATCGGTACCGAAGCAGCAGAAACCGGCTCGGGTTGTACGTTCTCTACCAC
>NZ_JBFUBE010000059.1:0-1830 GCF_056405915.1 Flavobacterium sp. P1_E4 | reverse complement strand
ATTAATCGTAACCACGGTGGTAGTAACCGCCTTGCCGATTTCAAAAGTCTTGCTGTCGCTGCTGCTCAAATAGTTCGCGGTTTCCGCATAAGTATAACTTGCCGTGGCCGTTCCAGCATCGGTGTTGTTCGAATAATCTGCCGGTGGGGTCAAATTCAATCCTCCCGCACCCGTTACGCTAACTGTCGCCGGAGTTTGAGCCGAACCTGTGTAAGCGAAAGGTCCTCCATTAATAGTAACCACGGTGGTAGTAACTGCCTTGCCGATAGTAAAATTCTTGCTGTCACTGCTGCTCAAATAGTTCGCGGTTTCCGCGTAAGTGTAACTTGCCGTGGCCGTTCCAGCATCGGTGTTGTTCGAATAATCTGCCGGCGGGGTCAAATTCAATCCCCCTGCCCCAACAACACTTACTGTCGCCGGAGTTTGGGCCGAACCCGTATAAGCGAAAGGTCCTCCATTAATCGTAACCACGGTGGTAGTAACTGCCTTGCCGATTTCAAAAGTCTTGCTGTCACTGCTGCTCAAATAGTTCGCGGTTTCCGCGTAAGTATAACTTGCCGTGGCCGTTCCAGCATCGGTGTTGTTCGAATAATCTGCCGGCGGAGTCAAATTCAGTCCTCCCGCACCCGTTACGCTAACTGTCGCCGGAGTTTGAGCCGAACCCGTATAAGCGAAAGGTCCTCCATTAATCGTAACCACGGTGGTAGTAACTGCCTTGCCGATTTCAAAAGTCTTGCTGTCACTGCTGCTCAAATAGTTCGCGGTTTCCGCGTAAGTGTAACTTGCCGTGGCTGTTCCCGCATCCGTGTTGTTCGAATAATCTGCCGGTGGGGTTAAATTCAATCCTCCCGCACCCGTTACGCTAACTGTCGCCGGAGTTTGAGCCGAACCTGTGTAAGCGAAAGGTCCTCCATTAATAGTAACCACGGTGGTAGTAACCGCCTTGCCGATAGTAAAATTCTTGCTGTCACTGCTGCCTAAATAGTTCGCGGTTTCCGCGTAAGTATAACTTGCCGTGGCCGTTCCAGCATCGGTGTTGTTCGAATAATCTGCCGGTGGGGTCAAATTCAATCCCCCTGCCCCAACAACACTTACTGTCGCCGGAGTTTGGGCCGAACCCGTATAAGCGAAAGGTCCTCCATTAATCGTAACCACGGTGGTAGTAACCGCCTTGCCGATTTCAAAAGTCTTGCTGTCGCTGCTGCCTAAATAGTTCGCGGTTTCCGCGTAAGTATAACTTGCCGTGGCCGTTCCAGCATCGGTGTTGTTCAAATAATCTGCCGGTGGGGTTAAATTCAATCCTCCCGCACCCGTTACGCTAACTGTCGCCGGAGTTTGAGCCGAACCTGTGTAAGCGAAAGATCCTCCATTAATCGTAACCACGGTGGTAGTAACCGCCTTGCCGATTTCAAAAGTCTTGCTGTCATTGCTGCTCAAATAGTTCGCGGTTTCCGCGTAAGTATAACTTGCCGTGGCCGTTCCAGCATCGGTGTTGTTCGAATAATCTGCCGATGGGGTTAAATTCAGTCCTCCCACACCCGTTACGCTAACTGTCGCCGGAGTTTGAGCCAAACCTGTGTAAGTGAAAGGTCCTCCATTAATCGTAACCACGGTGGTAGTAACCGCCTTGCCGATTTCAAAAGTCTTGCTGTCGCTGCTGCTCAAATAGTTCGCGGTTTCCGCATAAGTATAACTTGCCGTGGCCGTTCCAGCATCGGTGTTGTTCGAATAATCTGCCGGTGGGGTCAAATTCAATCCTCCCGCACCCGTTACGCTAACTGTCGCCGGAGTTTGAGCCGAACCTGTGTAAGCGAAAGGTCCTCCATTAAT
>NZ_JBFUBE010000058.1:0-2193 GCF_056405915.1 Flavobacterium sp. P1_E4 | reverse complement strand
GCGTATGGTTTCAGGATCTATTTCACTCCGTTATTCACGGTTCTTTTCACCTTTCCCTCACGGTACTGGTTCACTATCGGTCTCTCAGGAGTATTTAGCCTTAGCGGATGGTCCCGCCAAATTCAGACAGGGTTTCACGTGCCCCGCCCTACTCAGGATACCACTATCTATTACAGTCATTACTTATACAGGGCTATCACCTTCTCTGGCTCTACTTTCCAGTAGATTCTAATTCTTCATGCATAAAATRTCGTGGTCCTACAACCCCAACATTGCCGTAACAACATTGGTTTGGGCTAATCCGCGTTCGCTCGCCACTACTTACGGAATCACTTTTGTTTCTAGGCATCCCCCATACGCCCTTATTTTGCTTATTGTACCAATCATTCAGTTAAGAATGACCGTTTTTTTTCGATTTTCCAATAAATTAGAAAATCTGCTTTCTACTTTTTATTATTTCTTATCTCAATATGTCAATGAACTTTTATGCTGAATTTATTTCAGCATCTTGTGGAGAATAACGGAGTCGAACCGTTGACCTCCTGCGTGCAAGGCAGGCGCTCTAGCCAGCTGAGCTAATCCCCCAATCTAATTATGAATTGTGAATTATGAATTATGAATCTTTACCCATAATCTCTCAACTCTAGAATTTCCTTATTTTAAGGTGAAAATAGTTGTCTCGGACAGACTCGAACTGTCGACCCCTACATTATCAGTGTAGTACTCTAACCAGCTGAGCTACGAGACACTCTTCATTCTTATTTTGCGCTTTTTTTATTTTACGCATGTTTTTTTAAATTAACAGCAAGAGTAATATAATCTTCGGCTTTGAAACCAAATAGTCCTTTTCGTCTTCTTTCCYYAGCGTGTGTTACCACTAACACTAAGGCTCTAGAAAGGAGGTGTTCCAGCCGCACCTTCCGGTACGGCTACCTTGTTACGACTTAGCCCTAGTTACCAGTTTTACCCTAGGCAGCTCCTTGCGGTCACCGACTTCAGGCACCCCCAGCTTCCATGGCTTGACGGGCGGTGTGTACAAGGCCCGGGAACGTATTCACCGGATCATGGCTGATATCCGATTACTAGCGATTCCAGCTTCACGGAGTCGAGTTGCAGACTCCGATCCGAACTGTGACCGGTTTTGTAGATTCGCTCCTGGTCRCCCAGTGGCTGCTCTCTGTACCGGCCATTGTAGCACGTGTGTAGCCCAAGGCGTAAGGGCCGTGATGATTTGACGTCATCCCCACCTTCCTCACAGTTTGCACTGGCAGTCTCGTTAGAGTTCCCGACATGACTCGCTGGCAACTAACAACAGGGGTTGCGCTCGTTATAGGACTTAACCTGACACCTCACGGCACGAGCTGACGACAACCATGCAGCACCTTGTAAATTGTCTTGCGAAAGWTCTGTTTCCAAAWCGGTCAATCTACATTTAAGCCTTGGTAAGGTTCCTCGCGTATCATCGAATTAAACCACATGCTCCACCGCTTGTGCGGGCCCCCGTCAATTCCTTTGAGTTTCATTCTTGCGAACGTACTCCCCAGGTGGGATACTTATCACTTTCGCTTAGCCACTGAGATCGCTCCCAACAGCTAGTATCCATCGTTTACGGCGTGGACTACCAGGGTATCTAATCCTGTTCGCTACCCACGCTTTCGTCCATCAGCGTCAATCCATTAGTAGTAACCTGCCTTCGCAATTGGTATTCCATGTAATCTCTAAGCATTTCACCGCTACACTACATATTCTAGTTACTTCCTAATAATTCAAGTCTAGCAGTATCAATGGCCGTTCCACCGTTGAGCGATGGGCTTTCACCACTGACTTACTAAACCGCCTACGGACCCTTTAAACCCAATGATTCCGGATAACGCTTGGATCCTCCGTATTACCGCGGCTGCTGGCACGGAGTTAGCCGATCCTTATTCTCACAGTACCGTCAAGACATTACACGTAATGTTGTTTCTTCCTGTGCAAAAGCAGTTTACAATCCATAGGACCGTCATCCTGCACGCGGCATGGCTGGATCAGGCTTGCGCCCATTGTCCAATATTCCTCACTGCTGCCTCCCGTAGGAGTCTGGTCCGTGTCTCAGTACCAGTGTGGGGGATCTCCCTCTCAGGACCCCTACCCATCGTAGCCTTGGTAAGCCGTTACCTTACCAACTAGCTAATGGGACGCATGCTCATCTTT
>NZ_JBFUBE010000057.1:0-2106 GCF_056405915.1 Flavobacterium sp. P1_E4 | reverse complement strand
TTAGATTATCCAGACATAGAAAAATTTGATTATGATATTTTTATAGCTTGGTTTATATTACAACATTTTAGAGGTTACAAACCATTTATAACCAAAATATCATTTACTGACAATTTTTAACACAATTTAGTTATGAGATTTAAAGCCGTTTTTCTTACTAAAAGAAGTATTCTAGAGTTATTTTTAGTCTTATTTTTTTCCTTTTTACTGTTCTGTTATGATTTTGGAGGTATACCAACTAAGACATGGTTAGCTTTGAATATCTTCCCTATATCGGCTGGTTTTTTTTCTTGGTTATTATTCCAAACAATAGTTTATTTTCTGAATATAAATAAGGTGAAATATTGGTGGTTTATTCTTATAAATATCCCGATTTGCTTGTTACTATTATTTCTACTTAAAAAAATATAGTTGAATTCTCACTTGTTAAAAGTATACCCATATTAATTTATCTACACAATAAGATAAAAAAGATATAATTAAAAAACCTAAAAATGACAACATCATATAAGCCTCTTATTGTTGGCTTTTTTTGTGCTATTCTAACAATTTTTCAAGCACATCTTTCAATGGGTCAATATGCAAATCAAATTTCCTCTGGTTGCATAACGTGCTCATTTAATGAAGTATTAATTAAATATGCAATAATTTTAATTTTCATACCAACTGTTTTAATTCATTATTTTTTAAAAATTTATTAAAAAAGATTATTTATCTATTATTGTGATAATGATCTATTTAATTTTTATTTGGCTAAAAGTAATCAATACTGATATCTTCGAAACTAGAGTGTCTGATTGGAGTTCGTTTACAAATTATGATATTGATTCTTATGTTTTTAAACAATCATTTTTTCCAATATTGATTTGCTCTATTATTTATTTATTATTTCATTTTTTGTTAAACAAATACTATAAAAAAACATTTACATAATCTATAATAAATGAAAGATAAAAAAATAATTACTACAATATGCATAGCAATACTGTATTGTAATTAAATAATACCCAATTTACCACAACTAATTAACGATAAACGTTTTCCAAAATAATAATCGCAAATAAAGATTCAATACATTTTTAATGATATGAGGTAAGAAAGAATAAAAGACAGAGCACTCAAAAGAGCGGCTAGAGCGTGGTGATTTTCTATGTTGGTTTATATTACAACACAAATGTGGTTATAAACCATTTTTAACTATAATGAAAATAAATACCAAAATAATCAATGAAAGTTACTAAGAGCTTAAAAATCATATTAATCATTATTACAATATTATCATCTCTTATCTTATTTTATAAACTTCAAGGGACTAGAATATACTGGCTTAAATTTGATTCTGAAAAAATTGGCGATGACAATGGTGATATCTTTATTATTCAAAATCCTCCTTCAGCAAAAGAAGATTTAATAAGACTTATAGAAGAAATGAATGACACCTTAAATTTTACAGACCGATTAAATAAAAAAACTTATTATGTCCAATATTTTTATAAAGAAAGTTTTCATTTAAATCGTTTTTTTAAACCTTACTATGCTCCTATTCTGGGAAACTATGTTGACATTAGAGTAGATAACGATGGTGATTTTGACAAAGAACATCTTGTTGATTACATCTATAAAAATGACGAAGATGGCAATATACATAGAGAGAAAATTCCAATTTATCCCTACTATATATTTTATGAATATAATGATGAAGGATTCCATAATTCAGAGTATTATCCAAAAGGATTAAAAGATGACTACAATAAGCATTGGAAAATAAGATAATAGCTTGTTTTAAAAAAACGATTATATAAATTCATGAAAAGTATAAAACCTCTTTAGCAACGATAAAGAACTAAAAACTAAACACATCTACCGGTTAATTTTTTACAAAATTAAAACAAAAAAGTGACAATGGATTTACAGCCGATGTTAAACACCATCAAAGTGATCTTTCACCCCAGACTTTCAATAAAAAAAAACTTATGAAAATTTAAATTATAGAATAATTCCTAATTAAGTATTGTGTTTTTTTGAAGCTCTGTAATTACCAATCGTGATTCCCACAAGAACCATTACAAAAAAAAACTTCCTTACACATCCTTTTTATTCAAGTTG
>NZ_JBFUBE010000056.1:0-2136 GCF_056405915.1 Flavobacterium sp. P1_E4 | reverse complement strand
CTACAAGGCAAAAGTCTTGTTTTTAATAAAAGTGATCTATTTAAAGCTAAATGCAAGGCACATTTTTTATCCGATAAAATTAGTAGCTTAAAAAAAGAGCCTTCTCAGAAGGCTTTATTTGAATTGTAGGATTGTAAAATTTGAAGATTTTGAGAAAAAAAAGAGGTTTTTTCACAGCCTGACGTTCTGGTACTACAGCGGGTTTGGGGTTAAATTAAGCCCATTCTTCGGATTTGCCAAATTATCCCAGATACAAAACCAACTTCCCATTAAGCCAATTGCCCAAATCCGTTGTAGTAGCTGTTGTAGGTAGTTTTTATTTTTGCAGGTCATTACATGCTACAATAAAAGCCTTTCCAAACTCTGTTACTTGATAATATGAATTCTCCTTTGAAACTTTGCTAAAAGCACTTGTTTTCGTATAGCTTTCATTTACGGATTCATAATTATATTTTTCACAAATTTTATCGTATAAGCTTTGATCTTTCTTATGTAAACCGTGTGAAGAATCCAAAACCCCCATACTTGTCAGATTGTCCAAATATGTTTTTATATTCTGAGGAAAAAGTAATTCTACTTCAAATTGTATTAATGTTCCATTTCTCAAGATATGATGAAATCCTTGGTTTTCATTCATATGTGCTCTGAAAGAAACACAAGGAATAAAATCTTTATTTAATAAATATTTTATTATTCTTGCTTCATCAACAGATAATCTTTCAATTAATTGAACAAAAGCTGGATGAGCTAAATTAACGGTATCAGTTGAGCTAGCTTTCGCTAAAAGATTGGTAAATAAATTTGCTATTTCATCATTTGTTGTATAACTCAACTTTTCAATAATTGGAGTGCCAATTTGCGGATTTACTTCGCATAATTTTTCTTCTGGAATTTGTTCTATTTTTTCTTTGTAGTCATTTAATCTTTTTTCGAAATTTATTTTAAACTTTTCGTTTAATAATTTTATTGGTAATAACAAAGAAGTACTAAATTCAAAAACAGTTTCTAAGGCGGTACCAACTTTTTTAACTGAAGGTTGTGCCAAATCTCCATATATTGTCAACAAAATTTGAGGTGTTTCTTTAACAAGACCGATTAGTTCATTACCTGCCATATATTTATAGTTTTTTGTTTATTTCTGTTTAAAATTACCTACAACGTTCTCGCGCTACAAGCAGTTTGGGACTAAATTAAGCCCTATTTTCGGATTTGCCAAATCTGCCAAATACAAACCAATTTTTCCATTAAGCCAAATCCCCAAATTGCTTGTAGCGTGTGTTAGCGGTAGTGTTTATTGTGAATCTTCTTCAAACTTTTTAAATATTTCTTTCACTTTTTTAGCAATTGATATTGAAGATATATTTTCTTTTATTCGCGCAATATTTTCATCATCTAAACTTGTAATATCAACAAAGACTTTTGAGAAGGATGCAATTCTAAATTCTGCGATTTTTAGAGTCCTTGATGCTTTCTCTTCATTAAATATTTCGCTTGGTAATGTAAACTCATTTTCATTTGACCAGTTCACATATAAACTACCATTTTTAAAATTATTAGTTTCATTAATTCCCCTTAAGAAATGGTTTGGAGGAAGTATTTTGTCCTCAGAAGATTTTAATGATTCAACAATGTGAAACGATAATATTCTATCAGTAATAATCTTATCTCTATGATTAGAATATCTTTTTCTTGCTTTTTTCCAATCAATTTCTTCTTCTAAAATTAAAGTAACAAAAGTTCTATAGAGTATAAAACATTTTGAAAACTCTTCTCTTGCTAAATGTGCTAATGTATATGCTCGTGCAAATTTTTTATTGTCAAGTAAGATTTTCGATTCTTCGCATAATTCTTGAGCATTTATTAATGTTTTTAGAATTCCTGTTCTTAATATTTCCGGGGTTATTTTCATAAAAATTTCGGTGTCGTTGCAACATTACCGCTAACGTCAGTCTGTGAAAAAACCTCCGTTTGTATATCACCAAATATAACAAAAAAGTTGTGTCAAAACAGGAATTTTCGTATTTTTAAGAATGCAGCATATCACAGGAATTTCCCGTCATCAGATGCGTTTTTCTAGTTTAGAAGACGCTATAAGTCCCGATAATCAAGTTCGTTTTATAGATGCTTTTGTGGAAT
>NZ_JBFUBE010000055.1:0-2343 GCF_056405915.1 Flavobacterium sp. P1_E4 | reverse complement strand
TTGAAGCAGTGGCTCCGCTTACCGTAGCCGTTGCATTGGAACAGATGGTTTGACTTCCGCCAGCTGCAGAAGCTTGAGGTAATGCATCCACATTAACGGTATAAGTTGATGTAGCTTTTGCAATTCCGCAAGTATTGTTACTGGTAACGGTCATGGTCAAGGTCACAGTATTGCCTTCATCTCCGGCCGCTGCAGTGTAGGTTGGGGTCAATGTGGTGGCATTGCTTAACGAACCGGCTCCGTTGTGTGTCCAAAGGATTGTTCCATTTGAAGCAGTGGCTCCGCTTACTGTAGCCGTTGCATTGGAACAGATGGTTTGAGTTCCGCCAGCAGAAGCTTGAGGTAATGCATCCACGTTAACGGTATAAGTTGATGTAGCTTTTGCAATTCCGCAAGTATTGTTACTGGTAACGGTCATGGTCAAGGTCACAGTATTGCCTTCATCTCCGGCCGCTGCAGTGTAGGTTGGGGTCAATGTGGTGGCATTGCTTAATGAACCAGTTCCGTTATGTGTCCAAAGTATTGTTCCATTTGAAGCAGTGGCTCCGCTTACCGTAGCCGTTGCATTGGAACAGATGGTTTGACTTCCGCCAGCTGCAGAAGCTTGAGGTAATGCATCCACATTAACGGTATAAGTTGATGTGGCTTTTGCAATTCCGCAAGTATTGTTACTGGTAACGGTCATGGTCAAGGTCACAGTATTGCCTTCGTCTCCGGCCGCTGCAGTATAGGTAGGTGTAAGTGTTGTTTCATTGCTCAATGAACCGGCTCCGTTATGTGTCCAAAGGATTGTTCCATTTGAAGCAGTGGCTCCGCTTACCGTAGCCGTTGCATTGGAACAGATTGTTTGACTTCCGCCAGCTGCAGAAGCTTGAGGTAATGCATCCACATTAACGGTATAAGTTGATGTAGCTTTTGCAATTCCGCAAGTATTGTTACTGGTWACGGTCATGGTCAAGGTCACAGTATTGCCTTCATCTCCGGCCGCTGCAGTATAGGTTGGGGTCAATGTTGTGGCATTGCTCAATGAACCAGTTCCGTTATGTGTCCAAAGTATTGTTCCATTTGAAGCAGTGGCTCCGCTTACCGTAGCCGTTGCATTGGAACAGATGGTTTGASTTCCGCCAGCTGCAGAAGCTTGAGGTAATGCATCCACATTAACGGTATAAGTTGATGTGGCTGTTGCCAAGCCGCAAGTATTGTTACTGGTAACGGTCATGGTCAAGGTCACAGTATTGCCTTCATCTCCGGCCGCTGCAGTGTAGGTAGGTGTAAGTGTTGTTTCATTACTCAACGAACCGGCTCCGTTGTGTGTCCAAAGGATTGTTCCATTTGAAGCAGTGGCTCCGCTTACCGTAGCCGTTGCATTGGAACAGATTGTTTGACTTCCGCCAGTTGCAGAAGCTTGAGGTAATGCATCCACATTAACGGTATAAGTTGATGTGACCTTTGCCGAACCACCACAGCTATTGTCGCTGGTTACGGTTAGTGTCAGTGTCACGGTTTTTCCTTCGTCTGCTGCTGTCGCAGTATAGGTAGGTGTAAGTGTTGTTTCATTGCTTAATGAACCGGCTCCGTTGTGGGTCCAAAGTATGTTACCGAACGATGCAGTTGCTCCGCTTACCGTAGCCGTTGCATTGGAACAGATGGTTTGGCTTCCGCCATTGGCATCTGCCAAAGGAAGTGGGTTCACATTAACTGCATAAGTTGATGTGGCCGTGGCCGAACCGCAAGCATTGTTGCTGGTTACGGTTAGTGTCAGTGTCACGGTTTTTCCCTCGTCACCTGCTGCAGCAGTATAGGTTGGTGTAAGTGTTGTTTCATTGCTTAACGAACCAGTTCCGTTATGTGTCCAAGAGATGCTTCCGTTGGATGCAGTGACTCCGCTTACCGTAGCCGTTGCATTGGAACAGATGGTTTGGCTTCCTCCATTGGCAGATGCCTGAGGAAGAGGATCCACGTTCACGGTATAAGTTGATGTAGCTTTTGCAATTCCACAAGTATTGTTACTGGTAACGGTCATGGTCAAGGTCACGGTTTTTCCCTCGTCACCTGCTGTAGCAGTATAGGTCGGGGTCAATGTGGTGGCATTGCTTAACGAACCAGTTCCGTTATGTGTCCAAAGGATTGTTCCATTTGAAGCAGTGGCTCCGCTTACCGTAGCCGTTGCATTGGAACAGATGGTTTGACTTCCGCCAGCTGCAGAAGCTTGAGGTAATGCATCCACATTAACGGTATAAGTTGATGTAGCTTTTGCAATTCCGCAAGTATTGTTACTGGTAACGGTCATGGTCAAGGTCACAGTATTGCCTTCATCTCCGGCCGCTGCAGTGTAGGTAGGTG
>NZ_JBFUBE010000054.1:0-2451 GCF_056405915.1 Flavobacterium sp. P1_E4 | reverse complement strand
GTGATAATTCGGGCGAATGTCTTCTAATAACCACTGCATTTCAATGTTTCTAAGAGATTCTTTTTCTAGTTTGCGACTACTTCTTAATCCGTTGAGATAACCGTATAAATAGATTTTCAGAAACACTTTGGTATTGTAACTCGGGCGACCTTCTCCTTTGATACTTTGTATTGCAAAACCCAGCTTGGTGAGGTCAATAAATTCCACAAAAGCATCTATAAAACGAACTTGATTATCGGGACTTATAGCGTCTTCTAAACTAGAAAAACGCATCTGATGACGGGAAATTCCTGTGATATGCTGCATTCTTAAAAATACGAAAATTCCTGTTTTGACACAACTTTTTTGTTATATTTGGTGATATACAAACGGAGGTTTTTTCACAGACTGACGTTAGGTGCAATTATTAAACAACTTAAGTACAAATGATTATATTTATTGATACTAACATAATTTATGGTCATTGGTATTTACAAAATGCCAACTTCCAATACTTATTAAATTATTTAGAAAATACAAATTCAACTCTTGCTGTTTCAGAAATCGTATGTGATGAAATAGATAATAAGTTTTACGAAGAATTGAATGCTATCAGCATCACTTTAAAAAATAACCTAAAAAAATATGAAGTTTTAGTTAATGAAAAAGCAACCTTAATTCCTGAAAAATTAAAAGGTGATTATTCATTTAAAAAACTTTTAGAAGAACGTACAGATTGTGTGAATTTCTTTCCATATAATTTAGTCCCTAATGAAAAAATTGTTGAAAGAGCAATAAAAAAAGTAAAACCTTTTAAAGATGACGACAGAGGTTTTCGAGATACTTTAATATGGCTATCTTTCTTAGAATATTTAAAACTTAAAAAGAATGATGACATTGCTTTTATAAACAATAATTCTACAGATTTTTACAATTCAGAAAAATTGGATTTTAACAATGATTTATTAGAAGACATCAAAGCTTTAGGAATAACTAATAAATTTAAAATCTATGAATCTATAAAAGATTTTATTAATGCAGAAGTTGGGAACAAACACAAGTACACTGCAGAAATAATTATGGAGAGTTTTATTTACCCTCAAGAATCAGTTATTGAAAAAAACATAGAACAATATATCAATTCTCAATCGGCAAAATGGTTTACTGATATACTTAAAGGACATTCTAAGGCATTTGATAAGCTAGCGTATCTTATAACGTTTAACTTTAATATTGTAGAAGGAATTGAAGATCCAGAATTATTAAATTGGGCAGAAATTGAAGAAAATATCTTTTTTGGAGAATTACGCTTTTTTTTAAGGAACGTTGAAATCCAACTAACTATACCTAAAATGCTTTACAATGATAATGAATCTACTTTTCCCGATATTAAAAATTTAGTTGAAACAAATAATGATTATGTAACAATGACTATAATCAATAAAATTTATATGAACATTTCTTTTAATTTCGACACAATTAAAAATACTGTCGAAAATCTTGAAATAAATATACTTGGACCATTATAACTGCACCTAACACACGCTACAAGCAATTTGGGTATTAGGCTTAATTTGAAATTGGTTTTGTATTTGGAAGATTTGACAAATCCGAATAATGGGTTTAATTTAGTCCCAAACTGCTTGTAGCGCGAGAACGTTATGTGGGAGTTGAAAAAGAGCATTTCAGTTAAAATCACGTTTTTTAAAAGCGTATTGTTGCGCAGAAAATCGAAATACAGAAATCTAAAATTGGAGTTTTAATCAGAACTTGAATTTGGAAGTTTCTAAACCGAATCCGAAATACGGAACTTGAAATGCAAACTTGAATATTGGAGTTTCTAAACTGAATCTGAAATACAGAACTTGAAAATTAGAACTTGAATTTCGGAGTTTCTAAACTCAATCTGAAAATTGGGTTTTTAAATGGGTTTGCGAAAACCGAAATGTGAATATTGAAATTTTGTTGAAAACAGACAAGAACAATCGTTCTGAGTGTAAACTGAAACGAAAAAGGGAATAAAATTTAGCTGAGATTTGGGCAAGAATTAGGTTTTTAATCGGCCAAGATAAGGCTGAAAATGGAGTAATAATTAGGAATATTTGCTAGAAACAACCCCCACATAACAGCCACTACAACGGATTTGGGCAATAGGCTTAATTGAAAGATGGTTTTGTATTTGGAATGATTTGGCAAATCCGAAGAATAGGCATAATTTAGTCCCAAACCCGCTGTAGTGCCAGAACGTCAGGCTGTGAAAAAACCTCTTTTTTTTCTCAAAATCTTCAAATTTTACAATCCTACAATTCAAATAAAGCCTTCTGAGAAGGCTCTTTTTTTAAGCTACTAATTTTATCGGATAAAAATTGTGCCTTGCATTTAGCTTTAAATAGATCACTTTTATTAAAAACAAGACTTTTGCCTTGTAGGGTGAGTTCCATTTTTGAAGTTTAGCAATCAGATCGGGAACGC
>NZ_JBFUBE010000053.1:0-2593 GCF_056405915.1 Flavobacterium sp. P1_E4 | reverse complement strand
GAAAAGGTGTACATAAGCTTACGGGTTATTAGTACTACTCGACTATGACATTACTGCCTTTACATCTATAGCCTATCAACGTGGTCATCTCCCACGACCCTTAAAAGAAATCTCATCTTGTGGTGGGTTTCGCGCTTATATGCTTTCAGCGCTTATCCCTTCCCAACGTAGCTACTCTGCGGTGCCCCTGGCGGGACAACAGATACACTAGAGGTTAGTCCAATTCGGTCCTCTCGTACTAGAATCAGATCCACTCAAATTTCTTGCGCCCACAGTAGATAGAGACCGAACTGTCTCACGACGTTCTGAACCCAGCTCGCGTGCCACTTTAATGGGCGAACAGCCCAACCCTTGGGACCTTCTCCAGCCCCAGGATGTGACGAGCCGACATCGAGGTGCCAAACCCCCCCGTCGATATGAGCTCTTGGGGGAGATCAGCCTGTTATCCCCGGCGTACCTTTTATCCTTTGAGCGATGGCCCTTCCATGCGGAACCACCGGATCACTATGCTCTACTTTCGTACCTGATCGACCTGTATGTCTCTCAGTCAAGCTCCCTTATGCCATTGCACTCTACGCACGGTTACCAAGCGTACTGAGGGAACCTTTAGAAGCCTCCGTTACTCTTTTGGAGGCGACCACCCCAGTCAAACTACCCACCAAGCAATGTCCCCCGCAAAGCGGGGTTAGGCCTCAGATAAACAAAGGGTTGTATTTCAACAATGACTCCACAACGCCTRGCGACGCCACTTCACAGTCTCCAACCTATCCTACACATCATTTATCCAAGGTCAATACTAAGCTATAGTAAAGGTGCACAGGGTCTTTTCGTCCCACTGCGGGTAAACGGCATCTTCACCGTTACTACAATTTCACCGAGCTCATGGCTGAGACAGTGTCCAGATCGTTACACCATTCGTGCAGGTCGGAACTTACCCGACAAGGAATTTCGCTACCTTAGGACCGTTATAGTTACGGCCGCCGTTTACTGGGGCTTCAATTCAATGCTTCTCCGAAGATAACATCTCCTCTTAACCTTCCAGCACCGGGCAGGTGTCAGGCCCTATACTTCATCTTACGATTTTGCAGAGCCCTGTGTTTTTGATAAACAGTCGCCTGGACCTCTTCACTGCGGCCCCGATTACTCGGGGCGACCCTTCTCCCGAAGTTACGGGTCTATTTTGCCTAATTCCTTAGCCATGAATCTCTCGAGCACCTTAGGATTCTCTCCTCGACTACCTGTGTCGGTTTGCGGTACGGGTACTCATTACCTGAAGTTTAGAGGTTTTTCTTGGAAGCCCTTAGGCGCACTATCTCTTTGTCCGAAGACTCCGAGTACTATCGTAATTCCCCAAGCCGCGTGGATTTGCCTGCGCAGCCTATAGGTACATACTTCAACGAACTATTCCGTCAGTTCGCGGCGCTTTCATCACTCCGTCACCCCATCACAGTAATAAGTAGTACGGGAATATTAACCCGTTGTCCATCGACTGTCCCTTTCGGGTTCGCCTTAGGTCCCGACTAACCCACAGCTGATTAGCATAGCTGTGGAAACCTTAGTCTTTCGGTGTGCGGGTTTCTCGCCCGCATTATCGTTACTTATGCCTACATTTTCTTTTCTAACCAGTCCAGCATACCTTACGATACACCTTCAACCCTGTTAGAATGCTCCCCTACCACTTGTAATAAATTACAAATCCATAGCTTCGGTAATATGTTTATGCCCGATTATTATCCATGCTCGTCCGCTCGACTAGTGAGCTGTTACGCACTCTTTAAATGAATGGCTGCTTCCAAGCCAACATCCTAGCTGTCTGGGCAGACAAACCTCGTTCTTTCAACTTAACATATATTTGGGGACCTTAGCTGATGGTCTGGGTTCTTTCCCTCTCGGACTTGGACCTTAGCACCCAAGCCCTCACTGCACGGAAACATTATATAGCATTCGGAGTTTGTCAGGAATTGGTAGGCGGTGAAGCCCCCGCATCCAATCAGTAGCTCTACCTCTATATAACTTTGCGCCGTGCGCTGCACCTAAATGCATTTCGGGGAGTACGAGCTATTTCCGAGTTTGATTGGCCTTTCACCCCTACCCACAGGTCATCCGAAGACTTTTCAACGTCAACCGGTTCGGACCTCCACACTGTGTTACCAGCGCTTCATCCTGCCCATGGGTAGATCACACGGTTTCGCGTCTAACACTACTGACTAAAGCGCCCTATTCAGACTCGCTTTCGCTACGGATCCGTGGCTTAACCACTTATCCTTGCCAGCAACGTTAACTCGTAGGCTCATTATGCAAAAGGCACGCCGTCACCCCACGAAAGGGCTCCGACCGCTTGTAAGCGTATGGTTTCAGGATCTATTTCACTCCGTTATTCACGGTTCTTTTCACCTTTCCCTCACGGTACTGGTTCACTATCGGTCTCTCAGGAGTATTTAGCCTTAGCGGATGGTCCCGCCAAATTCAGACAGGGTTTCACGTGCCCCGCCCTACTCAGGATACCACTATCTATTACAGTCATTACTTATACAGGGCTATCACCTTCTCTGGCTCTACTTTCCAGTAGATTCTAATTCTTCATGCATAAAAT
>NZ_JBFUBE010000052.1:0-2752 GCF_056405915.1 Flavobacterium sp. P1_E4 | reverse complement strand
AACGTCAGTCTGTGAAAAAACCTCCGTTTGTATATCACCAAATATAACAAAAAAGTTGTGTCAAAACAGGAATTTTCGTATTTTTAAGAATGCAGCATATCACAGGAATTTCCCGTCATCAGATGCGTTTTTCTAGTTTAGAAGACGCTATAAGTCCCGATAATCAAGTTCGTTTTATAGATGCTTTTGTGGAATTTATTGACCTCACCAAGCTGGGTTTTGCAATACAAAGTATCAAAGGAGAAGGTCGCCCGAGTTACAATACCAAAGTGTTTCTGAAAATCTATTTATACGGTTATCTCAACGGATTAAGAAGTAGTCGCAAACTAGAAAAAGAATCTCTTAGAAAYATTGAAATGCAGTGGYTATTRGAAGAYATTCGTCCSAATTATCACAGCATCTCCGATTTCAGAAAAGACAATCCTGTTGGTCTTAAGAATTTATTCAAGCTCTTTGTTTCGTTCTTGAAAGATGCCGATTTAATAGCAGGGGAAACCATTGCCATTGATGGGACTAAAAGCCGAGCGCACAATAGCAAGAAAGCCAATTTTAATCAAAAGAAAATAGACCAACATCTGGAATATATTGAAACCAAAACCCAAGAATACCTTGATGTTTTGGAGGAAAATGATACCAAAGAAAATCAGCCTAAAATTCAAAACATCCTGCAAAAGATAGAACGCTTGCAACAAAACAAACTTCGCTATGATTTGCTGGAAGAAAAACTAAAAGCAAGTGGCGAACCGCAAATAAGCACTACCGATAGTGATGCCAGAGCCTTATTAGTGCAAGGACAAGTGGTTGAAATTTCGTTTAATTTGCAGGCGGCTGTGGATGCTAAACATAACCTTGTGGTAGCCACGCACACTATCAACAAGAACGACCGCAGTGCCTTATCGGCAATTGCCATCGAAGCCAAGGAGAATCTAGGCATTGAAACATATACCGCATTGGTGGACAAAGGCTACCATAATGGCAAGCAAATAGAAATCTGCAGACAAGCCAACATCACTACAATTGTTGCGCAGCCTGAACAAGGAAAAAATAAAGAAAACACCCATCCCGATTATTTGGTGACCAAGTTTGAGTACGACAAAACCACCGATACCTACACCTGTCCGCAGGGAGAAACGCTTATAACCACGGGCACCTGGTACAAGAAAACAACGGACAGAGACAGTTATGAGTTCAAGAGATACCGAACTCCCAAATGCAGAGAATGTCCCGTAAAGCATTTATGCACTAGCCGAACAGCAGGCAGAGACATAGACCGTAGCCAATATGCCGATGCGGTGGAAGAAAACAACAAACGCTACCACGCAAATGCACAACTCTACCGCAAGCGGCAGGAAATCAACGAACACATCTTTGGGACTATTAAACGGCAATGGGGTTACAACCACACCAATTTAACGGGATTGGAAAAAGTAAACGGAGAACACAGCCTAATTATGCTGGTCTATAACATCAAACGCAGTATCAATATACTCGGCGTTCCCGATCTGATTGCTAAACTTCAAAAATGGAACTCACCCTACAAGGCAAAAGTCTTGTTTTTAATAAAAGTGATCTATTTAAAGCTAAATGCAAGGCACATTTTTTATCCGATAAAATTAGTAGCTTAAAAAAAGAGCCTTCTCAGAAGGCTTTATTTGAATTGTAGGATTGTAAAATTTGAAGATTTTGAGAAAAAAAAGAGGTTTTTTCACAGCCTGACGTCTTGGYACTACAGCGGGTTTGGGACTAAATTAAGCTCATTCTTCGGATTTGCCAAATCAACCCAAATACAAAACCAGCTTCCCATTAAGCCAAATGCCCAAATCCGTTGTAGTGGCTGTTATGTGATGTTTTTTATTCTAGATTATAATCTCTAAAATACATTTTTAAATTTGTTTTGCTGTATTTGTCTTCGCCACGCCAATGCAGTATAAATCGCCAATCATATTTCGCAGGAACTTTTCGGTCAAACCGTAAAGCCTTGATGATTTCTGCACAACCAAGTATTTCCATTAAAATAGCTCTTTCATTTTTGGATTTATTGAAAACATCTTTTAGGTTATCTCTAAAAACACTGGGCGTTTCATTTGCATCAGCATTTTCAAGTTTATGCAATATCTTTTTGAAAATTTCAATATCTTCTTTTGTTGGAGAAGGGACTATTTCTTTTTGTAATAGTTCAAGGTCTAATAAATTATACAATCCTTCTTGATGCCTAACGCCACCCCATTTAATCCTTTCAAAATTTAATACATTTAAGTTTATATCTTTTCCGTGACCATAAAGTCGTTCGTCAACATTTATATTTTCCAAAAGTCTTTTTGCATTTGCGAAACTAGCCAAACCTGACCGCCAATCAAGTCTATTATTAGTTAGACTGCATAAAAAAGCATCAGTTACTTTTTTAAGAGGAATATTAATTAGTATTTGGTTAAGCCTCAAGATGAGCTCTTCTTTAGAAATAGTTAGCGAATCAAACATCAGTCCTTTAGATTTTGCGTATTCAAAATCATCAGGTTCTGTTGTATAATCTCCTTTCCAACCTTGCGCACTCCAATAAGTTTTCAGTAAAATGTTTTTGGCTCTTTTATCCACTATTCTTCTTTTAAAATATCACATAACGTTCTGGCACTACAGCGGGTTTGGGACTAAATTAAGCCCTATTTTCGGATTTGCCAAATCATCCCAAATACAAAACCAACTTTCCATTAAGCCCAATGCCCAAATCCGTTGTAGTGGCTGTTAGGGTGTGTAG
>NZ_JBFUBE010000051.1:0-3016 GCF_056405915.1 Flavobacterium sp. P1_E4 | reverse complement strand
CTACAAGGCAAAAGTCTTGTTTTTAATAAAAGTGATCTATTTAAAGCTAAATGCAAGGCACATTTTTTATCCGATAAAATTAGTAGCTTAAAAAAAGAGCCTTCTCAGAAGGCTTTATTTGAATTGTAGGATTGTAAAATTTGAAGATTTTGAGAAAAAAAAGAGGTTTTTTCACAGCCTGACGTTCTGGTACTACAGCGGGTTTGGGGTTAAATTAAGTCTATTCTTCGGATTTGCCAAGTCTTCCAAATACAAAACCAACTTCCCATTAAGCCAATTGCCCAAATCCGTTGTAGCTGTTACCAGAGGTTTTTATTCTTTCATGACTATTTTTGCAGTCTCTTTTGCTATTCCAATTGTTGCAATTGAACCACTATTAAATCTCAAAAAATCTGATTCAATTCCATCACTAAATATAACTCCACTAGTAGGCATTAAAGATTCTATGGTTAGACTGTTTTGAGTTTTTATAATTCCTGATGTTATTCCAATTTGAGTTCTGACACTTTGAAAAGGTTCTCTAACAGCAAATAGCAATTCGTTGTCTTTTAGTTTTGGTCTTTTCGGTTTTAAATTTTTCTCAAACATATTGGCAATTCCATAAGACATATTAAAAATAGAACTCAACCAACCTGTTGAACCCGCTGGTGTAGAAACAATTAAACCACTTGAAGATTGTTCCTCAATATTGTTGTTATAGGTTATTTTATATTTTGCAGAAATATGTGTTGATGCCCCGATGAACAAGTCATTAAATGCCAAAAGACGTTGACCATCATTTAATTTTGCTTCTGCAAATCGCATAGTCTTCGAATTATATTTGTTGTTAATTACATTTTCAACTCCACCAATAAAATTTGAAATGTCAAATGGTAATAAAACACCATCATATCTTTCTTTATCTGGATTTACTGCAATAATTGGAATATTTTTTGAATATTTTGCTGTATTTGCGACAAGTCCATCTTGCCCGATTACAATAATTAATTGATTTTCAGAAAATATAAATGATGGGACAAAATTTCTTTCGATAATTTTGTTTTTTATAACTTTTGAAAGTTGTATTTGTAATGATTGTAATGAATTTTGAAAAATTTCGTTTTCAATTTCGTAATCATCAAAATTACCTCCAAGTCGTTCAATATAAAATTTGGCCTGTGCTTTTGTATTAAAGCGTTCAATTAATAATTCAAGGCGTGTTTTATTTTTGACAATTATAGCATATTCAGTGCTCATCGTGTATTATTTCTCGTTTAATAAGGAATCTAATAAATCTGGACTAATATTTAAGTTACCAATTTTATCAGCATTTTCGGCAAGTTGTCTAAACGCAAGCGAAATATTAAATTTAGGATCAGGATTATTATTCAACGCAGTTAAAATTTTCCAATCGATATCTTTGTATGGTTTCAAAGTTGCTTCAATGACGTATCCTTGAGTTTCGGCTTCTATTTTGTCATTTTCTGTTTTTTCTTCTATTAAAAGCTTTCTTTGATTTTCAACTGAAATATCTGCTTCAAGTTTCATTTCTCTCAGCTTTCTATCATTTTCAGCTTTTATAACTTCAGATTCCATTTTCTTCTCTGTAATTTGCTTTTGTTTTTCTTCAATTGCAATTTCAGTATTTAGTTCCGTTTCTTTAATTTTTCTTTCTTGTTCCACTGCAAAATTTCGTCTTTCATAAATTGCTTGGTCAGCTTCCTGTTGCAATTTTTCTCTTGTTTCGGTTTCTAATGCTCTTGACATTTCAGGAGTTGCCGAAATCGCTAAAATATTTGCTCCCAAAATTTCTATTCCAAGCATATTTATCGCGGTAGAATTTTTTAATCCTTCAATAATACTTTCTTCGATGGTTTTGGCTGAACGAATTGCATCTTTAAGTTTTATTCCGTGAATAAATGATGAAGTTGCTGTCTGTGCTTCATTAATTAATCGTTGGTTTAGTTTTTCAATATCGTTCTTTTTATATTGTCCATTGTCTTGAACAGTAAAATCCAAGACATCAGATAAAGTTTTTGGGTTTGTGATTTTATAACTTATTTGACCTTGTATAGTTACAGATTGATAATCATTTGTCGACTCACTAAAAATGAAAGGCAAATCGTTACTTCCCATTGGAATTGCAACGATTGAACTATTTGGCGAAAAGTAAAAAAATGAAAGTCCGCGACCTTCTTTTTTTATGGTTCCATTTTTAAAATGTAAAACATAAGTCATTGCATCAAATTGTATGTGTTTAAATCCAAACATAATTCTTATTTATATTTTAGGTTATTATTAAATGTGGTGTTTCTTAAAATCTCTGGTAACGTCGTTCTGGTACTACAGCGGGTTTGGGACTAAATTAAGCCCATTCTTCGGATTTACAAAATCATCCCAAATACAAAACCAACTTTCCATTTAGCCTATTGCCCAAATCCGTTGTAGTAGCTGTTATGCACCGTATTTTTTATTTAATATTAGAGTTTTCAAAGGCCATTCATCAATATTTATAACAATTTTATTTTTCTCTAAATTGGCCAATATTTCATAAAAAATATTTTCAGATTTTAGAATTTCAGAAGCATGTTTCAAAGAATCCGTTGTTTGCATAAACTTAAAAAGATAAAAATTATCAATTGCTCCGTAATTCGATTTACGATTAATTTTTACGTGCAAGTATTGTTTAGTTTGTAAGTTTTCAAAATCACATGCATCACCGTGAAACCAATAAGTCCAATTTGTGTTCAGGCTACCTTTCCAAAGATTATTCTGCCTTGTCATAAGTTTAGCAAAAGGAAAACGTTCGCTTAAATCTATCTGATATTCGACAGCTAATAAATTTATCATTTCATTTGCTTTTTTCTCAAACGAAATAATAGTTTCAATTAGTAATTCTTCTTCAGATGTTCTCATTAATTCTGGTGATTAATATGGTGCATAACGTTCTGGCACTACAGCGGGTTTGGGGTTAAATTAAGCCCTATTTTCGGATTTGCCAAATCTTCCCAATTACAAGACCAACTTACCATTAAGT
>NZ_JBFUBE010000050.1:0-3808 GCF_056405915.1 Flavobacterium sp. P1_E4 | reverse complement strand
TCTCCTTTGATACTTTGTATTGCAAAACCCAGCTTGGTGAGGTCAATAAATTCCACAAAAGCATCTATAAAACGAACTTGATTATCGGGACTTATAGCGTCTTCTAAACTAGAAAAACGCATCTGATGACGGGAAATTCCTGTGATATGCTGCATTCTTAAAAATACGAAAATTCCTGTTTTGACACAACTTTTTTGTTATATTTGGTGATATACAAACGGAGGTTTTTTCACAGACTGACGTTACAGGAAATGGCAACCAATATTGCGCAAAAAAACTCTCTTCAAAGTAATGGATGATTTTATAACAACATTTTTTCAAGAAGTAACTAAAGGTTACATACCAAAACTTGGAGCATCGATTAGATGGATATTTCTGCGTAAAAGATATAGTTTTGAAGAACTACTAAAGCAAAATTGGAATCACAGAATTGGAATCTTAATGATTGGGATTATAGTTGGAGTAATTATTTTAATTGTGAATTAACGATGTTGAATCTTCTAAAATTTATAAAATATTTATTAATCAGTTTGTTGTCAATTATTTTAATTCTAGTTGGAATTGCAGTCTTGAGTCGCTTCGTTTTGAATCCTGAAATGAAAGGCATAAGTATTGTAGATTTAAGACATATTGCATTTTTATTTTTTCCACTTCTAATAATTTTAATAATAATAAATTTTGTTTTGAAAAGAGAAATTAACAAAACTGAATAAGCCACTTCCTGTAACAGCCACTACAACGGATTTGGGCATTTGGCTTAATGGAAAAATTGGTTTGTATTTGGGATGATTTGGCTAATCCGAAAATAGGGCTTAATTTAGTCCCAAACCCGCTGTAGTGCCAGAACGTTATGTGTAATGCTAAACCAAAATTATGCTTGAAAAAATTACCAGAGATATTTGTTTAATTAAATACAGAAAATTTCCGCTAAGAGATTTTGAAAAAGAAATTGATGAGGAAATATTTTTTTATCCAAAAATACACTCTCATTATTGGTTGAAATTAGAGCATAAATCAGAGGCTGGGCTAATTAAAAAATTATCAACAGAAATCATAAAACTATATGAAAATCTGAATGTTGAAAATTTGATTTTTTTTGGAGATTATAACAGAAACTGGATTTCGAAATTTACCGAAATGAGAGAAGATTACAAACCTTTAATTGATTCTGTGAATTATTTCAAACAGCAAAAAATTTCAAAACGTTTTAATGGCGCAGTAAAAGTAAACAAAGCAGAACTGAACGAGTTTATTAAGCATTTCTTTGTTTTAACAAGATGTGACACAGAGTTTGCTTATTATCATTTTTTAGATGAAAAAGAAAATTTGTTGGGATTAATTCACTACTCTGGAGAAGTTCGTTTTGACACTTTGAACGAGAAAACAAACAAAGTATTTCTAAAAGAAATAAATAAAACAAAATTTTTAGATACGTTTAGAGAAAATACAGATAGAATATAAAAGCACTACACATAACAGCCACTACAACGGATTTGGGCATTTGGTTTGATGGAGAAATTGGTTTGTATTTAGGATGATTTGGCATATCCGAAGAATAGGCTTAATTTAACCCCAAACCCGCTGTAGTGCCAGAACGTTATGGTGCATTTTACAAAGTTGAAACTAAGAGACAATGGAAACAGAAGAAATAGGTGCATATAAATCTCAAGACAAAAAACATGGGTTTGACTTTATTTTTGAAGGCGAAATTCGGTTTGGGCCGACCTACTACAATATAAAATTAGACGGACAATTAATTGCAAACAGAATATTTGGATTTGAATTTAAATGGCATCCTGACTCAACTTTTTTAGCATTGCAAGAATGGCTTACTACTGACTACCAAAAAGGACCTATAACTGCATTGACTTTGATTGATCTTCAGAAAGGAAAATTTGCAAGAATCTCAACAGCCGACAAAGGTTTCATAAAGCCTATTAAGTTTAACAATGATATTATAATTTTTGAAAAAGAATATTTGGCTAATGGAAAAACCGTCGAGTACGAAATAAAATTAGACGCAATAAAAAATTGGGAATAAAAAAACGCACCATAACAGCCACTACAACGGATTTGGGCATTTGGCTTAAGGGAAAGATGGTCTTGTATTTGGAATGATTTGGCAAATCCGAGAATAGGGCTTAATTTAGTCCCAAACCCGCTGTAGTGCCAGAACGTTGGCGGCAATCTTACGCAGAAATCTGAGAATTCAATAACTTAACACAACACTTATAATCTTATAACTAAATATGTGGACTAGATATCATATTCAATGTAATTCGTGCGATAAAACAACAAACTTACGTATTCAAATTCCTGAAAGAAAAGAACTTCCTGTTTCTTATATTTGTCTTGGTTGCTCTTCTGAAATAAAAGCTACCTTAACGGTAGATTTTACAAATTTTACTTGGAATTTTACAGTTGAAAGAGGGAATTTAGTTAGGGGAGATTTTGATGGAGGAGATTATTTTTATGAGTACAGTGATACTCTTTCTACAAAAAAACCATCCGAAGAACCTCATTTTATTCTAATGCCAACAATGCGAATGGCTCTAAAAAAACTTGAAAAACTAAAATTAAAAAAAGATTCAAGAAAAATGCACGCAGATGGGCAATGGGAAGATTTAAAAGACCTAACAAGAGCTTATGCAAGGCTTGATTTCCCAATTGTTGAAAAACTAGCCAATAAAATTATTAAAGACTTATTTGTCGAAAATTTATTAAATTGTAAAATTGAATTAGATTTTCACAGAAATTATTTTTTAGCTCTAAACCATTTAATGTATCCTTGGATTGATTTTGAAAATCATTCAGAATTTGTTAAATGGATAACTGATAATGTTTTTAATCAAGTCAATTCTACAAATAGTGATTTAATTGACTATGTTACAAATATAATTGATGAAGATGTTTGTGCTAAAATTAGAAATGATAATTCTGAACTTACTATTCGATTTGTTGATTTAAGAGAATATTTTTATTATGCTAATCACGACATTATTGATACAGATGATTTTGCTTCTATTAGCAACTTTAATCTTTTAAAAAGTTTTTATACAGATTGTTTTGAGTTTATTGGACGAACTAGTCAATATATTTTTAGAATTCAGAATTTCTATGAAAGAGGAAATCAAAATAATGTACCACCAGCTTCTCCTAAAAATATTACAGATTCAGATTCTTTTTCCTCATTAGATAATGGGCAAAAATTAAGTGTTCTAAATCTTTCAACTGAAGAAATATTCAAGAATATATATAACGATTGTTTTGATAATAAATTAAGAAATGGAATAAATCATTTTAAAGCAAATCTAAATGCAGAAACTCAAATAATTAGTTATTTCCCAATAACTAAACGTCCAGAGGAAGAATACACAATTTCATATTTAACATTTTTAAATAAAACTTTAGATATTTTTAATTCAGTTTTAAAAATTGGACAACTCGCTAAAATAGCTAATGTATATCGTTTTATGTTGTCTAATCAAAACGAATAAAAGACTACCGCCAACAGCTACTACAACGGATTTGGGCAATTGGCTTAATGGAAAGTTGGTTTTCTATTTGGGATGATTTGGCAAATCCGAATAATGAGCTTAATTTAGTCCCAAACCCGCTGTAGTACCAGAACGTCAGGCTGTGAAAAAACCTCTTTTTTTTCTCAAAATCTTCAAATTTTACAATCCTACAATTCAAATAAAGCCTTCTGAGAAGGCTCTTTTTTTAAGCTACTAATTTTATCGGATAAAAATTGTGCCTTGCATTTAGCTTTAAATAGATCACTTTTATTAAAAACAAGACTTTTGCC
>NZ_JBFUBE010000049.1:0-4033 GCF_056405915.1 Flavobacterium sp. P1_E4 | reverse complement strand
TTCCATAGGTGGTTTCGATTTCGGAAGCGGATAGGTTGGTGGTGATGTGGGTTATTTTTTTTAGCTGTGAATTGGTTGTAACGACTTAAAAGAATTTCGGTCATAACATTGCATTCTGTTTACATTTTTTTAGCATCATATAATTAGTAATATGAACCCGTAAGATATTTGTTTTGTCAAATTGAATGTGCAGACAAAAAAGAGGGAGCTAAGTTTTTTTAATTACTACAATATTATATGTGTCTGCAGTTTTGCAGACATAAAATAAAAGTTTAATTTTACTTTTTTATTATTACGACTTCCTTCCTTATCATCACTAAAATAATTCTTCCTAATTATTTTTGATAAGAGTCATTTAAAATATTTTATTTTAAAAATATATTCATTTACCTAAAATTTTTCTTTTATGAATCATATTGTCAAATATACATTTTTACTTCTTGCTGTTTCACTCAGTTTATTGTCCTGCAAACAAAAAAGCGGGAATAAGATAAAAGTCGGTTTTTCGCAGGCCATGACTACGGATGATTGGCGTAAACAAATGAATAGTTCCATAAAGATTGAGGCCTCTTTGAGACCTGAAGTTACTCTTACTATACGAGATGCCAATAATAATGTAGATAAGCAGATTGAAGACATTGAAAGGTTTATTTCAAACAGAGTTGATGTCATTATTGTATCTCCAATTGAATCAAAACCATTAACTGCTGTTGTGGAAAAATCTATAAAAGCAGGTATTCCCGTCCTTGTTGTTGATAGAAAAATTGACAGTGAAAATTATACGGCTTATTTAGGGGCCGATAATATTGAAGTGGGGCGAATTGCAGCAAAATATATTATTTCCAAGAGCAAAGGGAGCGGGAAAATAATTGAAATTATGGGTGCTAGTGGGTCTTCGCCAGCATACGAACGCAGTCTAGGTTTTAATCAAATTATTAGAGATAATCCTCGATTTAGAGTGATAAAATCAATACAGGGTGACTGGGAAAAAGAATCAGTTAAGGCACCTTTAAAAGAAATTCTATTGCAAAACCATGATGTGGAATATATTTTTGCCCATAATGACAGAATGGCTTTAAGTGCATGGGAAACTGCAAAAACATTAGGGCTAGAAAAAAAAATAAAATTTATTGGAGTGGACGGGTTAAATTCTGTCAATGGGGGTATTGAGCTTGTAAAAAACGGTATTTTAGATGGTACCATATTATACCCAACAGGCGGTAACGAGGCCTTAAAACTTGCCTTAAAAATAAATAATAATGAACCTATTGCTAAAAATAACATACTAAAAACGATTGTAATAGATCAAGTAAATGCTGAGATTATTGAAAATCAAATGGATAAAGTCGATCAGCAGCAGAAAGTTATTGAATCACAACAAGGTGCTATAAAAGTTCAGGAAAGAGAATATGCTTCGCAGAATAACCTTGTTCGTTTACTTAGTTTTTTCTTAGTGATTATTTTGAGTTTAACCGTCTATAGTATTTATTCTACTATTTCTATTTCAAGGAAGAAAAAACAACTTGAAAGAATTAATCAAACTGTAATTGATCAGAATGATGAAATTCAGAAGATGTCTGAAATTGCTAAAAAAAGCAACGAAGCAAAATTAAATTTCTTCACAGGATTGTCGCATGAGTTTAAAACGCCTATTACTTTGATAATGAGTTATGTGGAATCGTTAATTGAAAACGATAAGATTAAAGGGACTGCACTGATAGAAGAAGTAAAGCTAATCCATAAAAACTCCAATCGATTATTGAGGTTGATTAATCAATTGCTGGATTTTAGGAAAATTGAAGAGCAAAAATTTTCATTAAGAGCTTCAAATACCAAAATTTACGATTTTTCCACTGATGTAATGGCAAATTTTAAGGGAGAGGCGTCCCGAAGAAATATTGATTTTCAGCTGACCTGCAAAAACAAAAATCTTGAGTTGTTTATTGATAGAGGTTTGATGGATAAGGTATATTTTAATCTACTTTCAAATGCATTTAAATTTACTCCAGATAATGGCAAAATAGCTATTACAATTGTTGAAAATTCGGATAATACTGTAAAGATTAGTTTTAAGGACTCCGGAATAGGAATTCCTGAAAATGAATTAGGCATGGTGTTTAATCCTTTTTTTAGAGCATCAAATAACAATAAAAACAGTTCAGGAATCGGATTGTATTTATCAGAAGAGTTTGTGGAGCTGCATCATGGTAAGATTGAGTTGAAATCAAAGCAAGGCTGTGAATTTACAGTTACTTTACTTAAAGGGAATACCCATTTGAAGTCTTCAGAAATTATAGATAAAAGTAACAATCAAAATACAATTTCTAATTTTTTAATTGACAATATAAGTTCAGATGTTGATTTAGAAACAGTTAACGTGCATTCGGAATCAGAAAAACATACATTATTGATCATTGAAGATAATGTCGAATTAGTTTCATTTTTAAAAGTAAAGCTTTCAAATGAGTATTTAGTTTACTTTTCCGACGGAAGTGATGCGATAGAGAAGGCCATGGAAATTATACCTGATGTAATTATTTGTGACATCAATTTAGTAGATAAAAATGGTTATGAAATCAGTAAAGAGTTAAAGAAAGATTTAAGAACATCACATATACCAATAATTGTTTTAACTGCCCAAAGTAACAAAGAGTCCGTTTTGAAAGGGTTGCAGAGTGGAGTTGATCAGTATCTTACCAAACCATTCAGCCTTTCTGTTTTAAGAGAATCTATTTCTAGTTTACTTTTTAATAGAGAAAAGCTTCGATATTATTATACCAATAATATTTATCGCATTGAACATGAATCGAAATTTGGTAATCAGGAGCAATCTTTTATCACTAAGATGAATGATATCATTAATTTAAATGTCGAAAATCCAAAATTTTCAGTTGAAGACCTCGCAGAAAAGCTTAATGTATCTAGAGTACAATTGTATCGTAAAGTAAAAGCTATAATAGGGATTAACATCAGTGATCATATTAATAATGTAAAATTGGAGAAAGCAGCAGAGCTTTTAAAGTCAAATACAATGAATATTTCTGAAATTGCATACTCTCTTGGATTCTCTTCTCCAAACTACTTTTCAACTGCTTTTAAGAATAAATTTGGAATATCACCTAAAGAATACAAATCTTCCATTTAATTAGATTCAAAATTGATGCAATTTTAGGTATCAATTTTGAACCTTATGTAACAGAATCGAAACTACAAGGTTTTCGTAAATAAAATTTAATTTACGTGAAGGCCTGAAAATAAAGGCTTTGCCTTGTAATTACGAAACCAATAATAATTGAGGAATTAAATTGTAACATCATTAAAAATAACTTGTTTTTTTTGCGGATATCTTAGCGACAAGTTTTTTAATACATGTACAATGAATAAGATATTACTTTGGTCCGTTACTGCTGCACTGGCAGGTTTTCTTTTCGGTTTTGATACCGTAGTTATTTCAGGAGCTGATAAACAATTGCAGCTTCTTTGGCATTCATCTGATGCTTTTCATGGATCTGTTGTTATGGCAATGGCGCTTTGGGGAACAGTGATTGGTGCCATATTTGGAGGAATTCCAACAAATAAAATTGGTAGAAAAAAGACATTATTCTGGATAGGGGTTTTGTTTCTTATTTCTGCTATAGGTGCAGCATTTGCAAACAATCCTTATGTTTTTGCTGCTTTTAGATTTTTAGGAGGCATTGGGGTTGGAGCTTCAACGATTGCTGCACCTGCTTATGTTTCTGAAATAGCACCTGCTGACAAGCGTGGGCGCTTGGTCGCTTTATATCAGTTTAATATTGTTTTGGGAATTCTGGTGGCCTTTGTTTCTAATTATTTCCTGAAAGATATTGGTGATAATTCCTGGCGATGGATGATTGGAGTTCAGGCTTTCCCCTCATTAATTTACCTTCTTTTTATATTGGTTATTCCAGAAAGTCCAAGATGGTTACTTTCTAAGAACCGTATAGATGAAGCACGTTTGATACTTTTCAAAATTGATCCTTCTGCAGATATTAAAAGTTTGATAGATGACAGC
>NZ_JBFUBE010000048.1:0-4305 GCF_056405915.1 Flavobacterium sp. P1_E4 | reverse complement strand
GAACTCACCCTACAAGGCAAAAGTCTTGTTTTTAATAAAAGTGATCTATTTAAAGCTAAATGCAAGGCACAATTTTTATCCGATAAAATTAGTAGCTTAAAAAAAGAGCCTTCTCAGAAGGCTTTATTTGAATTGTAGGATTGTAAAATTTGAAGATTTTGAGAAAAAAAAGAGGTTTTTTCACAGCCTGACGTTCTCGCGCTACAAGCAGTTTGGGACTAAATTAAGCCCTATTTTCGGATTTGCCAAATCTTCCAAATACAAACCAATTTTTCCATTAAGCCAAATACCCAAATTGCTTGTAGCGTGTGTTAGCCATAGTTTTTATTCTTCTTTTGTTAATCGGTCAAGTTCTTTAAGTAAAGTTGGAATTCTATACTCTCCATCCATACTTTCTATTTTCTGTAAAGCATCTTCAGTTTCAATTCCGATGGCTGTTATAAATAAAGGTTTTTTGCTTTCACCTCTAAATAAAGTCTTTTTGTGTTTTTCGATTGTGGCAAAATTAGTTTTTGCAACACCAATGATTGGAATTTCTTTATTTAGTTTTTCATACAAATATCCGCCTAAACCGAATTTCTTGTCATCATCTAAATAAACAAATCCATCAACAATAATGGTTTCAACTTTTTTTAGATCAATTTGATTTAATAAACTAATAATGCAAGGTAGCTCTCTTTTATAAAACTCTCCCGGAATATACTCTTCAACATTATCTGTTATTTCAGTGTAAATTTTGAAGATTTTATTTTCATTCCATTCTGCAAATTCAAGACAAACTGTTTTTGCCTTGTTATCATAATAATAAGTATCAAAGGCTAATAACACAATTTCCTTTTTATTTTAGTTATAGTTAAATTTCCATTACCATATAGTAAATAAGTTATGATGTAGTTTTCGTAACCATAATTAGTTACAATATGAACCTTAAATGAATAATTTACAATATCCAAAATACGAACATAATGCATAAAAGAATTTTCTTCATTGAGTATAAATTTTTCATCGTCATTAATATTTGAAATATCATCTATAACCTTTCTTGTAGTTTTTGATATTTTTATTTCATTCTCTATAAAATAATTTATAAAACTTTTCAAATAACTATTAAAGTCGTAATTTTCAATAATATATTGTTTTTTAATTAAATCATTTTTAAAAGAAAATTGATAATTTGATTTAGTACTACCAATTGATGAAGTATTTTCTAGTTTACTTTCCCATAAATTTTCATCTGTCAATTCTCTAAAAAGTAATGTTCTATTATTTTTGGTTATTATTTCCATAAATTATTTTTTAGATTTCGAATTTTGTAAAATTATGGCTAACGTTCTGGCACTACAGCGGGTTTGGGACTAAATTAAGCCCATTCTTCGGATTTGCCAAATCATCCCAAATAGAAAACCATCTTCCCATTAAGCCAAATGCCCAAATCCGTTGTAGTGGCTGTTAGTGACTGTTCTTTTTATTTAGAATAGATTTTATATTCAGTGGAATTAATTAAACCAATTATCTTTCTTTCTTTTAGCGTATCTATTCCAAATAAATAAGGCATCCGTCCTTTTGTACTTCCAATATTTCTTAAATTCAATAATATTGCATTATCTCTTGCAATTAATGTTAATTTATGTCCAGGCTGATTAAATAAAAAAGGAATATAAAACTCATAAAGTGCATTCTGCTTTGTTTTAGTTTTCCATTGCTGTTCCTCAGCAATATTTTCAATCAAACTAATATTTTCTGCTTCATTAAGTGGTGTCACAATAGTAATTAATTTTTTTTCATTGAACTTAGAATAGAAAGTGTAAAAAATCAAAATTAAATTAACTATTAGAAAAGCGATGTTGCTTTTTGAAAGAATTATAAAAATGAATAAAGGCAAAAAGCCAAAAAAATTATCCCAAAAATCATCGAGCTCATCTTTGGGAAGTTCCTTTTTTTTGATAATATTTAGAAGTTCAATTTCTGTCATTTGGTATAGTTCGGTTTAGAATAGTCACTAACGTTCTCGCGCTACAAGCAGTTTGGGATTAAATCAGCGTTATCTTTCGGATTTGCCAAATCTTCCAAATACAAACTAATTTTTCCATTAAGCCAAATCCCAAATTGCTTGTAGCGTGTGTTATGGGGCGGTTGTTTTGTCGAAATTACAATTATCACACAAAGTTTTCACGCTTCTGTTGGCAAAATCCAATTTTCACGTTTCTGCTTTTCGGCTCGTAATTTTCGGTTTATTATTTTCAATTATTCACTTTTAATTTCTGCGCTAAACGTTTCAAGTTTTTGCTGGCAGATTCCGACTTTCACGCTTCTGCTTTTCAGATTCCAATTTTCAAGTTTCTGTTGGCAAGTTCCAATTTTCACGCTTCAGTTTTTCGTCTGTTTATTGTCAGATTCCAACTTTCCGACTTCTGTTGGCGATTCCAATTTTCACGCTTCTGCTTTGTAAATTTTCTGCGAGTTACAAACTTCATTTTCAAATCGAAATTACCTGCGTAATTTCGGCACAACTGCCCCATAACGTCTTGGCACTACAGCGGGTTTGGGACTAATTTAAGCCCAATTTTCGGATTTGCCAAATCATCTAAATACAAACTAATTTTTCCATTAAGCCAAATGCCCAAATCCGTTGTAGTGGCTGTTGTACCCAGTTTTTATTTACGATTTAGTTTAATTCTGCTATATTTTTTGTTTAAGGGTTGCAAAATACTATCCGAAATTATCAAATATCTTTTAGTGATTTTTTGGTCGGTTTTACTTTCTATATTTTCATCGTCAAGAACAATTATATTCTTTTCAATATGATATTTTCCAATAAATGTGCATCGATTTTCAATGTACGACCTAGTTATTTCAAAGGAGTTGTTTTCATACAATACTATCCAAGCTCTCTCGTATTCGTCTTCAATAATTCCTTTATATTTAATTTCCCTCCAAAATTTATTTTCATTAGCAACAAATAAAAAACTATTCAAGGCAACAAACAAAATAAAGATATATAAAGGCATAAAATCAAATTTTTCTCCCTTGTCAACCAATTTAAACAAATCTCGAATTTCAATTATTATAAAACAGAGAATAAAAATTATACTTAAAAAAGCAAATAATAATCCTTTGGACATTCCTTCGCAGAAATCACCAAAGTGAATGTTTAAACATAAAGTCAGTAAGAGTAAAATTGATAGTATTCCGTATTTAATCTTCTTTCGTTCTTTCATCTGTAAAATTGGGTACAACGTTCTGGCACTACAGCGGGTTTGGGATTAAATTAAGACCAATATTCGGATTTGCCTAATCATCCCAAATACAAAACAATTTTTCCATTAAGCCAAATGCCCAAATCCGTTGTAGTGGCTGTTATAGGGCGTTTTTTTGTTCATTGTTAATCACGTACTTTATTTCTCGCTTCGTTAATTATGCTTTTGTAGTCTGTTTTGAAAGGTTCAACTAATTGCTTTTCTAACTGATTTTCAAGAATCCAAAGTGTTTTTTGCTCTGCTTGATCTTCAAAAATTTCTTGATTTTCCAATTGATTGAATCTTGATAAAAACTCAAATAAAACCAATGATTCGTCTTTCGTAATTTTCAAGTTTAGATTTTGGTCATCGTTTATATTTAACTCTATCTGTTCGCAATGAATTCTTATGCATTGTCCATTTCCAAAAAAGTAAAGTACGTCATCATCGTCATTTGGTTTTGATTTCGGTACTATACTATCATTTATTTCTCTTGCTGTAGCAGGGAAAAATGTAATTTCCTCTAAACAACTATCATCGTCATAATTACTTTTTTCATCTTGTTCGATGATTTTCAAGAATGTGACCGATTTATGTATCAAAACCAAACTTGAGAGTTCATTTTCGGCAATCCAATTACCGACTGATTTTTTCCAATTCAATCTAATTTCTCTGTCTTTCACATTATAGTCAAAACCCACAAAGTCAAAATTATTATGAAGGTCGATGTGTCGTCCTTCAAAACTCAAAGCTTGATTGTCTGTTATGTTGAAATTTAATATCATTGTCGTATCTTCTTAAAATGCCCTATAACGTCAGTCTGTGAAAAAACCTCCGTTTGTATATCACCAAATATAACAAAAAAGTTGTGTCAAAACAGGAATTTTCGTATTTTTAAGAATGCAGCATATCACAGGAATTTCCCGTCATCAGATGCGTTTTTCTAGTTTAGAAGACGCTATAAGTCCCGATAATCAAGTTCGTTTTATAGATGCTTTTGTGGAATTTATTGACCTCACCAAGCTGGGTTTTGCAATACAAAGTATCAAAGGAGAAGGTAGGAGAAGGT
>NZ_JBFUBE010000047.1:0-4321 GCF_056405915.1 Flavobacterium sp. P1_E4 | reverse complement strand
CCCTACAAGGCAAAAGTCTTGTTTTTAATAAAAGTGATCTATTTAAAGCTAAATGCAAGGCACAATTTTTATCCGATAAAATTAGTAGCTTAAAAAAAGAGCCTTCTCAGAAGGCTTTATTTGAATTGTAGGATTGTAAAATTTGAAGATTTTGAGAAAAAAAAGAGGTTTTTTCACAGCCTGACGTCTTGGTACTACAGCGGGTTTGGGTCTAAATCAAGCCCATTCTTCGGATTTGCCAAATCATTCCAAATACAAAACAAACTTCCCATTAAGCCTAATGCCCAAATCCGCTGTAGTAGCTGTTATAGGCAGGCATTTTCGTCAGTTTAATTTCAGTCCACAGCTCTCAATTTGTCTTTTTAAATTGTCACCCCAGAAACCAAACTTCTCATAAAAAATGACACAATCGGATAGCGTTTTAAAACCATTAAGTATCTTCAAGATGTTGTCTTCCAAGTCAATTTTAAAATCTGTAATAAATTCTTCCACGTCGGTTGTGTCGGTGATTTTAAAGCCAAGCCAACCTCCATGAGATTTTTTTGCTTGTTGTCTTTCCTCAGTCAAGTAAGCATCTTCCCGGACTTGTGCTGTCAAGTCAAAATATGTTGCTTTCTTTTTTTCTTTGTCAGCAAGTTTATCTGTCAACGCAACGCCAATATTTAAACAAAAGCTAAGCTCTTCTTTGCTATTCCATTGAGAATTTTGAAGGTTAATAACAATAAAAAAGTCTCCCATGCTTTTCCACCAAGTCAGTCCACTTGTTTTATAACCGTGTTCTTTCAATGTCGGTTTCAAATAAGTTTTTATAAAGTCGTTCTGTATGTCTTTTGCTGTATTCATTGAATTATGTTGGTGTATGCTTGCCTATAACGTCTTGGCACTACAGCGGGTTTGGGACTAAATTAAGCCCTATTTTCGGATTTGCCAAATCATCCCAAATACAAAACCATCTTTCTATTAAACCCAATGCCCAAATCCGTTGTAGTGGCTGTTAGCACCAGTTTTTATTTCAATATTTGTGCGATTGATTCTTCATCAACTTTTAGCGCTTTCAATATAAATTCTGCTTGTTCTTTGTTATTTTCTCTTGCTTCATAAAATAGTTCACTCAAATCTGAAGCATATAATCTCTCGTTAACTGTCATTCCTCCAATTCCGTCAACTTTTGCAACTCCAATTTTCACTTTTTCTTGTAAGTCAAACCATTTAATTCGGTTTTCAATTCTATTTAAAATTTCTGAATCTGCGTCGCTATAAATGTCTCTCAATTGAAATTCTTCATTTTCCTTGAACTGATTAATTCCTAAATTAAAAAGCGCTTGTCCAAATCTTTGGCTTGGATTCTTTTCCAAATAGGTTCTTAATTTATCAAGTATTTCTTTTTGTGCAGTTGTCATAATAATTGGTGCTAACGTTCTGGTATTACAGCGGGTTTCGGACTAAATTAAGACCATTATTCGGATTTGTCAAATCATCCCAAATACAAAACCAATTCTATTCCCAAATAAATTCTTTTGCTTTTTGACTTTCTGGGTCGAACCATTCTTCTGCATTTTCTCGAAAGATTGGTTGTCCTTTTTTGTCAGTTCTTGTTTGAATTAAGTCGCCAATAGGCGCACCATGTAAATATCTAAGTCTTCCAGTTGAGTCGAACTTTATCTTTCCATCGTTAAGTAATGCTTCAAACTTTGGCCAATTCTTGATATTGTCCTTTGTAATTCTAATTCCTTCCATTATTTATTGGTGTATCGTTCTAAAATTGGTGCTAACGTTCTGGCACTACAGCGGGTTTGGGATTAAATTAAGCCCTATTTTCGGATTTGCCAAATCATCCAAATACAAGACCATTTTTCCATTACGCCAAATGCCCAAATCCGTTGTAGTGGCTGTTACCAGTAGTATTTTATTTCAATTCATATAATACGTTTCTTAAATCTTCTAAAACGAAAACTTTATCAAACTCTGTTTCCATTTCCAATTTCAAGTTTTTGTCCATTTCAAACGAACTATCTCCACTGCTACCTATTACTAGCAATAACCATTGAGTATTTATTCCTTTTTCTTTATAAGTTGAAATTTTAGCATTTTTCTTTTTGATTGCATTTTCGATAGCTTCTAAAGTAATATTTTTTTGCCACCAAGCACCCATATTTGCATGAATGTTTTTCTGTGTATGAGGTTGAATAAATAGACTTTCAATTAGTGGGTTTTCAATGAAGTTGTTATTAAGAACATATTCTTTAACAACCTTTTTTACCGTTTCAATTAAATACTCTTTTTCGTTTAGTTTAAAATTTGCGTAAGGTTCGATGTAACAGGTAGCAAGAAAGTTTGGTAATTCTCTATCTTCTTTCAATTCAATTTCGGCCAATGAAAAAATATTTTCAAAAAAACCTTCTCTTTCTTTCGATTTTGATTCAACAATTATTTGATGTTCAAGTCCTATTTGGTTATTTCCATCGAATAGAATGAAGTCTGGTTTTTCAGTAACTTCGAGAATCGTTAAGTTATCAAAGAACATTAGAAATTTTCCTGTGTGACAGATTTCAAGAGTTTTTTTCTTATCAGGAAATAAATCTAAATGTTCATTAATCAACTTGCCTAAGAGGGCGTAATTTTCGGAAATAGTTTTGTTGTTTTTTAGCACTTTTGTCGTTTACTGGTAACGTCTTGGTACTACAGCGGGTTTGGGACTAAATTAAGCCCATTCTTCGGATTTGCCAAATCTCCCAAATACAAAACCAACTTTCCATTAAGCCTATTGCCCAAATCCGTTGTAGTAGCTGTTACCAGTAGCCCTTTTACTCACTTAATGTCATAAACATAAGTTTCTATTTCATTGTTCAATAAAGATTTTTGAATTAGTGGTTCTATTTTGTCCCAGGTTCCACCTGCAAGTCCGCAACCAATTCTTGGCATATGGACAGATGTATTATTTTCTTTTGCAAATTGAGCAACTTTTTCAAGTCCAATTTTTATTGCATCGTAACGAATTGGAGCATTACCATTTTCATCTATATTTATTCTATGCTGTCCAATTAAATTTGCAATCCAAATATCGTCTTCGACTTTTACAAATTGTGTTTGTCCAAGTAAGAAGTTGTTTTGTGATTTAAACCACTCCCTATATTTTTTCTCAGGTTCTGCCCAACGTTTAGAAATTGCCATTACAAATCCTTTTCCCCAACCTCCAATGTCATTACAAATATGGACAATGATTTTATTACCGATTATTTTCGGATTTGTAGCATCTCCTACAATATAATTAATCACTTTTCCCATTGATATTCAAAGTCTATTTTGTTTATAGTGAATTCTTCAAATTCTAAAAGGTCGATTTTTTGGTCTGCAAGAAATCCAAACTCATCTTCTATTAATTCTTCACTATATTTTAATATTTTTCCATTCTCATAAACTTCAATTTGTCGAAGTATTTCTCCTTTCTGATTTGATTCAAGATAATAGTCACAAGTTCCCCAAGTTTCGAATTTTTCAATCCGACTTTCGTTAAAATGTCTTTTGTAATATAATGTTGTCATAGGGTTACTGGTAACGTTCTGGTACTACAGCGGGTTTGGGACTAAATTAAGCCCTATTTTCGGATTAGCCAAATCTCCCTGATACAAAACCAACTTCCCGTTAAGCCAAATGCCCAAATCCGTTGTAGTAGCTGTTAGCGGTTCGGTTTTTTGTCTCCAACTTTCAAATTTTAAAGGTCATTTTTTCAATTATAACTTTAGTTTTTCTACTGCTAAATCTAACTTTTCAAGTCGCCGTTTAATTCCGGTTTATATTTCAACTGCCAATTCTATTGTTGCCAATCTCATAGGGCTATTCTCCTGCAGTATTTGTGAAAGGAAATAGTCAAAACATTCCGTTTTAGTCAACTTTGATATAACCTAATAGAAATAAAATTAAAAGAATCACACTTAAAACGATTGCTCCTATACTGCTATAAAATCCACTTATTGTCCCATAGGATGGTGAATTTTTATAATTTTCAAAGCTTTTTTTAATATCCCAAATCCCCACAATAAATAAAATAAAAACAAACAGGATAAAAATATACAGTGTTTTCATAATCTACTCATTAATAATATTTAATTGTTTTATTATCATCTGTTTCTTTTGCTAAACTGACCGCTAACGTCTTGGCACTACAGCGGGTTTGGGACTAAATTAAGCCCTATTTTCGGATTTGCCAAATCATCCCAAATACAAAACCATCTTTCTATTAAACCCAATGCCCAAATCCGTTGTAGTGGCTGTTAGCACCAGTTTTTATTTCAATATTTGTGCGATTGATTCTTCATCAACT
>NZ_JBFUBE010000046.1:0-5330 GCF_056405915.1 Flavobacterium sp. P1_E4 | reverse complement strand
TCTCCTTTGATACTTTGTATTGCAAAACCCAGCTTGGTGAGGTCAATAAATTCCACAAAAGCATCTATAAAACGAACTTGATTATCGGGACTTATAGCGTCTTCTAAACTAGAAAAACGCATCTGATGACGGGAAATTCCTGTGATATGCTGCATTCTTAAAAATACGAAAATTCCTGTTTTGACACAACTTTTTTGTTATATTTGGTGATATACAAACGGAGGTTTTTTCACAGACTGACGTTACAGGGCAGTTATGCCGAAATTACGCAGATGAAAATAATCAGAAAATAAACTTTTGTTTCCGCAAGAAGTTTACAAAGCAGAAGCGTGAAAGTTGGATTTTGCCAGCAGAAACTTGAAAAATTGAAATCTTAAAGCAGAAACCAAAAAGTTGAAACTTACCAACAGAAACTTACCAACAGAAACTTGCAAATTAGAAACTTGCAAATTGGAATTTGCCAACAGAAAGCTGAAAAACAGAAACTTGATTTTTTTTTTTGCGCAGAATTTTAAAACGAAAAGTAAATAATTAAAAAAATAGACCGAAAATTAAGAACTGAAAAGCAGAAACGTGAAAATTGGATCGCCAACAGAAGCGTGAAAGTTTTGTGTGAAAATCGTAATTTCGACAAAAATAACCGCCCTGTAACAGCCACTACAACGGATTTGGGCATTTAGCTTAATGGAAAAATGGTCTTGTATTTGAAAGATTTGGCAAATCCGAAAAATGGTCTTAATTTAATCCCAAACCCGCTGTAGTGCCAGAACGTTGGCCTTCATTGTACCTAAAATTACGACAGACAAGAAACTTACAGAATTTAATGATAGAGAAGAAAAATATTTTAGCAATTATCGGAAGTGCCAGCGAAAATTCTGCAAACCTTAAACTTGTTGAACAAATCGCAGTTTTGGCAACAAATGATTTTAACTTGACAATTTACAACGACCTAAAATTACTACCTCATTTTGACCCAGAACTTTCAGCCGACAAACCACCAAGGCAAATAATTGAATTTAGAAAAAGTATTGAACAAGCTGACGGAATAATTATTTGTACACCAGAATATATTTTTAGCATTCCAAGTGGACTAAAAAACGCAATCGAATGGTGTATTGCAACAACAATCTTTTCGGACAAACCAACTGGACTGATAACGGCTTCGGCAAGTGGGCAAAAAGGGCACGAAGAATTGCAACTAATAATGAAAACAGCAATGGCAAAATTTACGGACGAAACAAGTTTGCTAATTCAAGGAATAAAAGGAAAGTTTGACGAACAAGGAAATTTAATAGACAACAAAACTAAAAAACAATTAGACCAATTTATTTACGCTTTAATGAAATTAATAAACGATAAGTAGACAAAAAAACAACGACCCAATAGCGAATTTGTAATCCGTGCCCACAAAGCACATCGACAAACTCAAATCTGAATTCTCCAATCTGCCCTCTAAAACCTATCTCGTAAAAACCAAGTTATTCCCTTTTGATAAATTCGCGTCAAACTGATAGCCTTCGTAATTAAATCCTTTTAAATCATCAAGGGTTTGAGCATTGGTATCCAAAATATAACGTACCATCAATCCTCTAGCCTTCTTGGCAAAAAAACTGATTATTTTCAAATTTCCATCCTTGTAATCCTTAAATTCTGGAGTAATAACAGGAACTTTCAAAGCCTTCACATCCACCGCCGAAAAATACTCGTTGCTCGCCAAGTTAATAAACAACTCCCCTTTTTTAAGTTCTTTATTCAATGAAGCGGTGATATTTTTTTTCCAAAACTCATATAAATTTTTGCTTTCGCCAATGGGTAATTTCGTTCCCATTTCAAGACGATAAGGTTGAATTAAATCCAATGGTTTCAAATAACCGTACAAACCCGATAAAATTCTTAAAGTCCCTTGAAGCTGTTCCATTTTCTCCATTGGAATCGAATAGGCATCCAATCCTGTATAAACATCGCCATCAAAAGCATAGACTGCCGGACGTGCATTTTCGGGTGTAAAAGGAGTTTTCCAATCCTGATTTCGTTTCCAATTCAAATCAGCCAATTTCTCAGAAATCGACATCAATTCAGATAAGTTTTTAGGTGATTGCTGCTTCAAAACTTTATGAACCTGTCTGGATTCTTTTAAAAAAGAAGATGCTGTATGTTGGGTTGTTGGTAATTCTTGTTCGAAGTTTAACGATTTGGCAGGAGAGAGTACAATTTTCATATTTCAAAATTAATGATCCAAAAATACAAATTCCGACACTAAAACCCTATTCTAAAATACAAATTTAAGAAACCAACAAGAACTAGAATTCCGAGAATTATATGAATTATTTTATAGTGCTTACCTCGGTTTGTAATACTCTTTTTTCAAACTTTATATATAAAAACAAACGACATCAAAAAGAGAAATAAATCTATTCAAAACACTGATTCTATGGCGACAATTAGGTCTTAATGGATTCAATTTTCTAAATTTATTTGTGTAATTTTATGGTGCTATTCGAAAAAAGGAGTTGTTTTTTTAGTCCCATTTCAAGTTTTAACCTGCAATAATATAACATTTAAAAAAAATATATTATGCTTAATGAAACTTCTATTCAGGATTTCAGGGCTACCTTAAGAGGCGGAATAATAGAACCGCAAGATGAAGGCTATGAAGATGCCCGAAAAGTGTACAATGCCATGATTAACAAACGCCCCCGCATGATTGTGCGTTGTGCTGATGTGGCTGATGTGATTCAGTCGGTTAATTTTGCGAGAGAAAACGAATTACTCCTCTCCATTCGCAGTGGCGGACACAATGCCGGTGGTTTAGGGATTTGCGATGACGGATTAGTGATTGACCTTTCTCTAATAAAATACACTCGTGTTGACCCTCTAGCTAAAACGATTATGGTAGGAGCCGGATGCACTTGGGGAGATATTGACCACGCAACCCATGCATTCGGAATGGCTGTCCCTGGCGGAATTATTTCTACTACTGGTGCAGGAGGATTGACTCTTGGCGGAGGACTTGGTTATCTTTCTCGCAAATGCGGATTGAGCATCGACAACTTATTATCTGCCGATGTAGTCCTGGCTGACGGGAGCTTTGTAACGGCAAATGCAAATCAAAATCAGGATTTATTTTGGGCCTTAAGAGGCGGTGGCGGAAACTTTGGGGTAGTGACTTCCTTTACGTTTAACCTACACCCAATATCGATGATTTATGGTGGCCCGATGCTCTATGAATTGAGCGAGAGTGAAGATGTAATGAAATGGTATCGTGAACTGATAAAAGATGCACCAGATGATCTCAATGGATTTTTTGCATTTCTAACTGTTCCACCAGGACCTCCTTTTCCAGAACATCTTCACCTAAAAAAAGTGTGTGGAGTCGTTTGGTCCTACACTGGATCTTTAGAAAAAGGAGAAGAAATTTTCAAACCCATTCGTGCCTTCAAAACACCAGCTCTTGACTTTGTAGGCCCAATACCTCTCCCAGTCCTACAAAGCCTCTTTGATGGATTGTTACCAACAGGTTTGCAATGGTATTGGCGTGCCGACTTCGTAAACGAGTTGAGTGATGAAGCCATTACAAAACACATTTCATTTGCTCATGCCATGCCCACACCTCTTTCCACCATGCATATGTATCCAATCAACGGCGCAGCTTCACGAATAAGCAATAAAGATACTGCATGGAATTACCGCAACTCCACTTGGGCAATGGTAATCGTGGGTATTGATCCAGATCCTGTCAATAAAGAAATAATAACCAAATGGACGAAAGACTATTGGGAAGCACTTCACCCCTATTCTGCCGGTGGCGCCTATGTAAATTTCATGATGGATGAAGGTGAAGAGCGAATAAAAGCAACCTATGGTGACAATTACGAACGTTTGGTCACAATTAAGAATAAATATGACCCAAATAATTTGTTCAGGGTGAACCAAAACATAAAACCCGAGACAAAAGAAACCTTAACACAAGCACATTGATGACATGGAACAATAGTTATAAGACACTCTCAAAATCACAAGTTAGTTTTAGTCATAATATTCATTAATTTTTAGGAATAAATTCGAAAAAATTAGTGAAATTTATGGCTAATTTTTTATCCTTTAAATCAATTCTATTACTATGTCCAAAATTGAAATTAGAAAAGCTTCCTTATCCAATCTTGAAACTATTCAATACATTAGTAAGCAAACTTTTACCGAAACTTTCTCTGAAATAAATTCTCCTGAAAACATGGAGAAATACCTGCAGGAAAATTTCAATACAGCTCAATTAACTTTAGAAATAAACAATACTGACTCTCCTTTTTACATCGCCTTTTGTGATAACGAACCTGTTGGTTACCTCAAATTAAACCTGAAAAATGCACAAACCGAAGTAATAAAAGACGAAACAATCGAAATTCAACGTATTTATGTTTTAAATGCTTTTCACGGAAAAAAGATAGGACAACTATTACTCGACCAAGCTATAAAAGTTGCAGAAGAATATCATGTCGATTATATTTGGCTAGGCGTTTGGGAAGAAAACCACAGAGCTTTACAGTTTTATGCCAAAAATGGTTTTGTAACATTCGACAAACATATTTTTATTCTAGGCAATGACCAACAAACCGATTTATTAATGAAACTTGAAATAAATAAAAAACAAAAGCCAATCGAATAATACTATTCGATTGGCTTTAAACTAAATCATAAAATCCTTTTATTTAGTACTCAAAACGTTTAAAAGCTTCAATCGCCTCATATTCGGCAAGTCCTAATTTATCGTATAATTTTGCCGTATTTTTATTTCGATCCTCGGCTCTAACCCAAAATTCTCTCGAATCATTTCCTTGGAACATCACTCTGTCTTTTTGAGATTGGTGGTACAAAATAGCTTGTCTTTTCAACATTACTTCGTCTGGACTCAATGGAACGGCCATATCAATTTCGTGAATATCCCATTCGTGCCAAGCTCCTCTGTACAACCACAACCAACAATCGTTCATGAATGGTTTCGATTTTAATGCTTTCATGGCCGCAAAAATGGCATTCAAGCATACTTCGTGGGTACCGTGTGGATCTGCAAGATCCCCTGCGGCAAATACTTGATGCGGTTTGATTCTCTCGATGATTTCTTTCACAATGGCAATATCTTTCGGCCCCAAAGGACTTTTTTGAACCATTCCTGTTTCATAAAACGGCATGTCCAGAAAGTGTGTGTTTTCATCTTTCAAACCGATGTATCTTGTAGCAGCATAAGATTCACGTCTTCTTATCAATCCTTTTAATTTTCTAACTTCGTCAGAATCGCTTTGCCCTAGTGGTTTAGAATTAATAGAATCTATTAC
>NZ_JBFUBE010000045.1:0-5350 GCF_056405915.1 Flavobacterium sp. P1_E4 | reverse complement strand
GTAATAAGAACTAGTTATAAATATAAAGCTAAATACAAAGATTTATCAGGTAAAGAACTAAAAAATAAAATTCGTGAAGGTTTTCAAGAAAGTAAATTCAAAACAAAAGTTGATTGCGAACCGTTAGACCCCATAATAAGTCTTATGAAAGATAGCGATTATCAAATTATACAAATAAAAGATTTTATTAAGCGATTAAATAGTTCTTTGGACAAAAAACCTGTGGGTTACTCATTGAACATTTCATCTTTTATCAATTCGAACTTAGGAAAAGCTTTGGTATTAGATAATGATGTTAATAGACCAGGACAAGTAGATGATTGTTTTGGAGAGGCTTTAGATACTTTTTTTAAAAAAAATCCTAAAATTTCAAAAACGCCTTCTGAATGGGGAACCAATTTTACTACTTATGAAGAAGAAATCTTAGATATTTATGGACCGTTAAGAGGTGAAGGCTCATACACAATGACAAGTGCTACAAAAAGATATAATGATTTAAAATCTAAATTATGATAAGAAAACATTTTTATTTGTTAATCTCACTACTAATTTCAACTTTTATATTTTCACAAAAAAAAGATGGATCTAAATATGCTCTTTCTCAAAGAATAAGTAATGATTGTGAATTAGTTTTTCTGAAATATAATAAAGATTATAATTTATATTCAAAACCGAGAATATTATATAAAAACAAATTAAAAAAAGTTTTAGGTTTTGATGACATTAATTATAGTGGAGCAAAAATAAATATATCTAAAAACAAAAAATATTTTGTTTTAGATAATATTATTAAAGGCTATGTATATATACAAAATGATAGTGTTCTACATGAAAATTACAATTGTGTAATAATTGATATTAAAAATTCAAAAATAGTTTATCGAATGCAAACTGATTGTGGAGGAGCCTGGAATGCAAAAAACCAATGGATCTATGATAATAAAGTTTTGTTTTAAAATGTGATGATTAAAAAAACTATAATTTTAGTTTTAGTGATTTTAAATTATTCTTTAGGTTTTGCTCAAGAAAAAGAATCAGGTTATTTTGACAATGATAACATTGAAGATACTTTACAGTATAAATTCGTGAGCGATTCAATTAATGGGCTGATTTATGAGTGCCGAATTATATGTAGTAGTGGTAAAAAATATAGTTTTAATCTAGGCGTCGGATTTGAAGGCATTAGTTTTTTTAATTGTGGAAAAGGATGTATAGAAGCGAGTCAAACGAAAGAAGGCATGATGGGATTTGATGTTTCTGAAATTTATAGATACGAAAAAGAATATGACAATTGGCTTTTAGAAAAAAGAACTACCACTTATTCCGATGGAAAAAATAAAATCTACAAACCTAAAAATCCAATAGGAATAGATGGGGCGGAATATAAAACAAAGAAAGCTATGACGAGAAAATAGATAATGTAAATATTCAAACAGCATAATGACTAAAAAGAAATTGTTTTATTTGCTAATTTCACTAAATTGTTTTGTGGCTTTTTCACAAAAAGGAAAAAAAATAATAGGCAATTTTGATAATGACACTATAATTGACACATTGTATTACAAAGATTGCACTTTTGATGATCAATTTAAAAATAAAGACATTTCGTACAAATGCAAAATCATAAGAGGAAATGGAAAAATATTTAATCTCAACCTTTCTCTTGGATATGGTTCAATACAAATTTCTGAATGTGATAAAAAAGGCTGTATCATGATTTATCAATGGAAGACTGGTATTGATGGTTTTGAAGAAACAGAGATCTATATTTACAAAAAAAAACATGACAATTGGATTTTAGAAAAAGACGAAACTCATTATGAGAATGGGAAAAAAGAAATTCACAAAACTACACTCCCGACTGGAATTGATGGAACTGAATATAAAATTAAGAAAGGGATGAAGAAAAAATAGATTATAAAAGAGAAACAATGAAATCAAATATAATTTATTCACTAATATTCATTTTTTTTAATTTAAACTCTTGTATATGTCAAGTAAATAAAAATAAAAACTCAACAATAAAAATTCATTCTATAATCGATTCTACTTCCTGTACGAATACTAATGAAAAATACTATTTTGAGTTCCCAGACATATTTGATAAAAACGAAATTAATTTTTTCAACAATTCTATATGTATTGATTATTTAAATTATTTGGATATTGGAAAAAAAAATATAAAACCAAAAGAGCTTATAGATATTGCTGTTCATTCTCGAAAAAAAGAGTGCGATGACAATCATAATTTTAGTGGATTCATTAGCTCAAATTACAAGGTTACATTTAATAAATGTAATATATTAAGTATTACAATGAATTATGAATCACTTGCGGGAAGTATAAATATTGATTCTTATTATTATAATTTCGACGTTATAAATAGTAAAACTTTAGCATCCAACGATATTATTAAAGAAAATAAAATAAATGATTTAGTAAAAAAATGCAACTCCATATTAAAAAACAGATTAAATGAATTATATAAAGAAAATAAAAGTGAACTAGAAGCTTCTGATGTATATCAATCACTAATACATTCAAATAGCTTATTTAAAAAAGAAAATTTGAATACATTTTCAATTCAAAAAAAAGGGATCAAATATATTTTTAATTATGGCTTTCCAAATGGAATGTTTGCAATTGAAAACAATATATTTATTTCATACTATGATTTAAAAATGATATTAAAAGAAGATTTTAAAGAAAAAATAGATGTCTATTAATTTTATCAAAAAAAAATTCCTATTAATAATACTTTTTTCTGCATTTACCAATAGTCAAAATTTAAAAATTTTAAACGATTCAATTTTTATTGACAACTCTTATTTTAAATTGCAAGAATTAAAAGTAATTTCAAAAAATGAGCTTGTAAAAAATAAAATTTATAAAACAATTCAAAGTACTTATGACATTTTTGATKAAGTCTATTTTAATACTCCCGAAGAGAGAATCAAAATAAAAAAAGATACTCTTTCAAAACGTATTATAGAAAATAGATTGCGAGAATCAAATTTAGGATTTGAAGATTACAAAATTTACTACGATAAAAATAACATTATTAATATATCAATTGGAATACAATCATATGGATCGCCATGGGAAGGAATTCAATATTATTGTTTTGATTTAAATAATGGAAAAAGAATTGGATTGGATTTATTTATAAAACAACAAGTTCTTTTAAAAAAAATCAGGTACAAATTAAACGAACAAAGTAAAAACCTTTCAGTAAAACAAAATGATTTGTCAAACTTTAAAATAATGACAGATAAAAACTATCACATTTCGGGTATCGAATTTTCAGTATTTGACACCAAAAATTATCGAAATAGTGGATATCAAGAATTTATAGTTCATTTCGATTGGAGTGAGATTAATGAATATATTTCTCCTCTGTATAAAAATATATTGTTAGAGAAGTGAGAAAAATATTTATTTTAATAATTTTTAGCTATTTCATTTTGTCCTTCAATATTGTAAAACAAAAGAAAACCACTGCTAATTTTATTTTTGCTTATATTTTAGAAGAGATTCATATCGAAAAAGAAGATACAGAAATGAATAATTTTATTGGTGTTTTTCCAAAAACGAACGACACAGTGACAATCTATAAATTGAATAAAGGCCAAAAAGAAAACCCTGAAAAATTCTCTTTTTGGTCTAAAAAAATCAATAATCACTCAATAATATTTTATTGTACAGAACAAGAGGATATAAAAGTAACTTTTACTAATCAAAATAATGTTATTGTCAATAATGACATATATACAGTAAATAATGAATTTTACATTTTTTTAAAACAAAAAATCTTTGAAGAACAATCAGTACTAGATTTAGCTTTCTTTTTAAAAGACGGTTATGGCGATTATGCTCAAACACTTGAACCTTTAAATAAAAATTGGAGAAATCAGAAAGAAAATAATAAATTTAGGATTATCAGTGCGAAAATTAAGAATAGAAATTTCCAAACAGATGATGCGTTTTTTAATTATAACATTAGTTACAAGTACAATAAAAATGGTGTTTTAGAAAGTGTTTCAGGACAAAATGGCTTTAACAAAAGACTAATCAAGCAAAACAATAAACATATTATAACTCTATCAATAGATCAATCAATGAAAGAGCTTCAGATAATGAATACTTATATAAAAACAAAAAAACTTTGTTCGACTCAATTATAGGTGTCAGAGAGAATTTTTCTAATGTAACTACATACTATTACACAAAATATCAATCCAAATTAAAATTTGTAAGTGTTGACGAAAAACCGAAAGATATTGATGAGATTTTAAAAATTTCATCAATATCTAGCAAAAAATTCCATTAATTTATTTCAAAAGGCACACCCATCCCAAGGTTATTGACAACTGCGACCCTGAAGCCTAAGAAATACACAGGTGCTGTTCTACTGGGGTGAAGAAAACATTAAAAGTGATTGGATACGAGTCTTACAACCTCATACTAGAGTTGAAAAAGGATTCTGATACTTTATCAGTATCAAGATAGAAATAAATGATGTTTGGTCGTACAAAATTTCTTTAGCTGAATATTATCTAAAAAATAATGAGCCTCACGGAAAGCTTCAATTTGATTTTTATGATCACTTTGGYTTAGATTATCCAGACATAGAAAAATTTGATTATGATATTTTTTATGCTTGGTTTGTCTTGCAACATTTTAAAGATTACAAACCATTCATTACCAAACTTGATATTGTTAGAGAATTAAAAGGGACTTTTGAAAAAAAAATAATAAATGTTAAGAATAATTTTATTAGTATTTACAATTTGTTGTGCAAGTTGTAATCAAAAGGATATAAAGATTGAACCTATTAATGAAACATATAATGAAAATAATATTTTTAATTATTATGAGATATCAAATTATGAAAATAATTCTAATGAGAAGTTAATAACAGTAATAGATGATTTTATTAAAAATCAAAAAATATATAAGAAATCAAAATTCACAGCTCTCTTTTATAGAAAAAAAATGTTTGTTAATTATCAAAATCATTTAAATGAAGATGAAATTGATTCCGAAATGGGTTTTTTGCTAAATTATAAAAATGAAAATATTGCTTTATTCTATTGTGATGAATCAAATAATAAAAAATTCAGAATATACACTAAAATAATCTATGACCATAATACAATTATATTAATGAAAAGGGATTCAACACTTATAAAAGGAAATAGATAATTAATGTATATATAAGAAAGAATACTATTATCCAATGTGTTTGAACATAGAGAATAGAAAAAACTAAGGAGAATTAAAACTAATATTATCTAAAAAATAATGAGCCTCACGGAAAGCTTCAATTTGATTTTTATGATCACTTTGG
>NZ_JBFUBE010000044.1:0-5526 GCF_056405915.1 Flavobacterium sp. P1_E4 | reverse complement strand
ATTTAAAGCTAAATGCAAGGCACAATTTTTATCCGATAAAATTAGTAGCTTAAAAAAAGAGCCTTCTCAGAAGGCTTTATTTGAATTGTAGGATTGTAAAATTTGAAGATTTTGAGAAAAAAAAGAGGTTTTTTCACAGCCTGACGTTCTGGTACTACAGCGGGTTTGGGATTAAATTAAGCCCTATTTTCGGATTTGCCAAATCATCCCAAATACAAAAACAACTTTCCATTAAGCCAAATGCCCAAATCCGTTGTAGTAGCTGTTATGCCCAGTTATTCTTACGTCCATTGTAATTCAATATATTTTGTACAGTCATTTTTCATATCTTCAAAACCGTCAAGTAAAATTGCTGAACCACCATTTTTCACTACATCTTTAACAATTTCATATGTTTCTTCCGCTCCTTTTGGGTCTTGTCCAACAACGTCAAACACAATGTTGCTCGTCTTTGAAAGTGTCGCATATAAACTTAATAATCTTCTTGAATTACCAGCAAGAGTATTGACTTTTGTTTTTTCGTTAATCCATTCAGTTTCGTAAATTTTTGTCGCATAATGACTGTTCAAATAAGCATTCTTTTTTAAATATTCACCAACAGTAACAGGATAAAAAAGTCTTCGAAGTTTAGGTTCAATAAAATGCTCAACAAATGCTGACTTTTTATACACAACAACATTTTCGTCTATTGTCTTGCCACAAAATATGTCTTTGAGGAACATTTCTGTTTCGTAGAAATGCTGTCCATTGAATAAATGCAAAACAATAATTTCTCCTTCGTTCAAGTCGAATGGAGGTATTTTAAATGTGTCTGTCTTTATTCCTTTATTTTCGATTAGCATTCTGTTGTTTTATAATTGGGCATAACGTCTTGGCGCTTGGCGAGGTTGGGGAATAAAGATGCGGGATTTTTCGGTTAAACACAAATTTTCCAAACACAAAACCATCTTTAAATTCAGCCTAAAACCCCAATCTCGCCAAACGGCTGTTAGCGGTAGCTTTTTTTGTTAAGTTTGATTTTTCCAAAATAATACACTGTTCCAAATATTGTTAAGGCAATTAAACTAATAACTATTAATCCTTTAGAGTTTTTTTTCCTTTCACCTATATTGTATAATATTTCATTGTTGTATTCTAGTTGGTAAATATCTGTTTGCTTTCCTAAACCAAAAGGCACCAAGTATTTTGGACGAAAATATATTTGGATTTCGTCACCAAATTTTAATTTTTCTTGAATATTTTGGTATTTAAAATTATTAGTAATTCTAAAGTATTTAGGATAATTATTTAAGGATATTCTTAGTTCATTATATTCTCCCTTACCCTGAATAAGAACCTCTTCTATGTTTTCAATTGTTCCGGTAATTTTATTAAGATTGTTTTTGCTGTAATTTAATTCAATTAAATCACCAATTAATATCCAAGAAAAAGCAATCATTATGACAGGTAAAAAATATTTAACGTAGAAATCCCATCTTGATAAAGTTCCAATATCTGAGAAAAATGTTCTTATTTTATTCATCTTTTTGATTTCTGTGGCAAAGTTACCGCTAACGTCTTGGCACTACAGCGGGTTTGGGACTAAATTAAGCCCTATTTTCGGATTAGCCAAATCATCCCAAGTACAAAACTAATTTTCCATTAAGCCAAATGCCCAAATCCGTTGTAGTGGCTGTTATGGTGTGTAGCGACACGTATGTTAAGCACTAACGATTTGACTTTCAAATTAACGACTCCAATTTCGGTAAACTTTTCCGCCTTTTGATTTCCGCTTTTGAACTTCAAATTTCATTTAATTGATAATTGGTGGAGGTGGAACCCGAAACATTTTATTCACTTCACTTAATTCAATTTTTTTATTCGTTTGAGTGAATTTATGTAAATTCATAATCTCTTCCAGTGATTTTCCAAAACGCAAAAATTGATGTAACCCATTATATTGGTGAATCATTAGTTTTTTGGATTGTTCTTTATTCTTTAGAATAAAGGCATAAGTTTCTCCATCTTCACCTGAACGATTCGCAAATTCTTCGCCGTTTGGAAAAGTTATAGTATCTAATGTATTTTGAATTTTTTCTTTTTCCTCTCTACTTAAAATTGTAAAGGAAGTTTGTTCTTGAAGCGGATAAACATTAATATAATAAAGCGTATCGGAAGAATTAAACTTTAAATAATATGATTCACGAATGTTCTCTTTATAAAAAGTGAAATCGCATTTCTTTTTCGGAGATTGACAACCTGAAAAAGTAATTATTAAAATCATTACTAAGATTCTCATTTTCATAGATTTTCTACAATTGTGACTAAACGCTCACTTTAAGGTCAGCTTGGTTTTTGCTTCATTAATGTTTTTTCGTGCTAAAACGCCTGATTAAAATCAACGGTTTCTCGTTAACAGCTATACACCATAACGTTCTCGCGCTACAAGCAGTTTGGGTCTAAATTAAGCCCATTCTTCTGATTTGCCAAATCTTCCAAATACAAGACCAATTTTAAATTAAGCCAAATGCCCAAATTGCTTGTAGCGTGTGTTGGCAGTAGTAGTTTTATGTACTTGGTTTTTCGTTAAACAAGTTTTCAATTTGTACTCTTTCTGCAAAATTTTCAAGTTTTAATTCTGATTTTGTTGAATTGAATAAATCCTTAATTTTTTTTGCGTTTTCAGGATGAATAATTTTACAATTTGAATATTCATAATCACTAAAATATTCTCCAAATCTATTCAATAAATTCTCTCTTGAAATAAGTGCATTTTCTTGAACTTTTCTAAAAAACTTTGTGTAAATTTTAGTTAGTAAAAAATAGTCAGAATTTGGAATTAAGTTTGGAATATGTTCTGTCCAACTTGAAACTGTAATTACTTTATTTTCTGCTTTTGTTTTGAAAAAGAAAATTTTTGGCACAAAATAATTTCCGCCAAGTTTTTCTTGTATTTCATTTCTCTGAAAATTATATTTCCAAATTTCGTTAGATTTTCCAATTTCTAAATAACTGTTTTGTTCTCCAAAATGTTCAGAACTTGAAGTTAAGTTTGTTGAGTTCCAATTTTCAAATAATTCCTCTTTTTTAGGTTTATATGGAATTTCTTTGTCAGATTGGGGATTTGAAATGTAAACATCTAAATCATTAATTATTTTTTCTATAAATAAAAATGCTTCAGTTCCAAAAAAACTTGGGCGCAAAAAATTCAAAATGAAAGAAAAATTTAAACTTTCAAAATCTTCGTAATTTTCTACAAACTCAATTTCTTCTTCGTTAATTTCGGTTTCGCTTTTCTCAATTATGAAGTAAACTTCTGTGTCTTTATTTTGAAAAAACCATTGACCTTTTTCTTCCGCAATTAAATTTTCAGATAAATAATCTTCAACTTCTTTTTCGGTTAATTTGCTTTCTTTTCTTTTAAAAAAGTATAAATCGTAACTCATTTCGTTCTTTTTTTGGGGACTATTACTGCCAACGTTCTGGCACTACAGCGGGTTTGGGGTTAAATTAAGCCCTATTTTCGGATTTGCCAAATATTCCAAATACAAAACCAACTTTCTATTAAGCCAAATGCCCAAATCCGTTGTAGTGGCTGTTACTGGCTGCCTTTCTTCCGCTCGTTATCACTATTGTTTCCATCTTTCATAGCTATTAACGATGTCAAAGTCTTTCCAATTTATTTTCAGTGTGTCTTTATCCACTGAGATCACTTTCCCTTCTTGAATAAAGTCGTTATAATAAATTTTAATATTCCTGTCTGAAAGTTCATAAGGCATATCACCGTTTCCATCATAATCTACAACATAGAAAGATTTACTTGTCAATTCAAAGTCTGCGTGTGGACCGTCGGGGTCACTTGTCCAAATTCCAAAAAGCAAAGTAGTGTCAAGGTCCGTTTTTATAGTTGATAAACTCGGTCTTTCAATATTTTTAATCTCTGGGTCATCGGTATTAAAGTCTGAAATTGAAAAAGTATTTCTTCTGTCGGTATTTGCGAGTTCGTTGTAGCCTTGACTTTTCTTTTCAGTTTGAACAGATTTACCGGTATTTGTTTTTAGATGATTGTTACAAGAAACCATAAAAAGCATCAAAAACACTTTAATTGTCAAATTGTTATACTGCTTAATTATTTTTATCACTTTGGATTCGGATTTAGATTTCTGATTTGCAAGGTTGCCAGTAACGTCTTGGCACTACAGCGGGTTTGGGACTAAATTAAGCCCTATTTTCGGATTTGCCAAATCATCCCAAATACAAAACCAACTTTCCATAAAGCCCAATGCCCAAATCCGTTGTAGTGGCTGTTATGAGCTGGCAAGATTGTTAGTGTTTTTCGATATGTTCATTAACGACCCAAAGTTTTTCCGTCGATCCTTCTTCTCTTACAATTGCATAAGTTAAGCCTGCATCAAGTAAATATACTTTTTGTCCTTCATGAAGTATTTTCATTCTTCCTTCATATTCCATTGTTTGAAGAGCTTTTCTGTCATCAACTTTGCAATAATCAAAAATTTCATCCAAACATTCTTCACATGTTCCTGCATATGTTTGTTGCTTCACATAATATGTAGTTACTGAATAGTTATTATCCTCTGTTTTAGCGTCAATATTTTCTTCTGCGGATGTTTCAATATTTTGTTCTTCGTATTTATTAACATCTTGAGTATTTGATTTAGAACAAGAGTGTACGATTGAACCAATTATTAAAAATAAAATAAATAAAATTGCAAGAATGATATTTAAGGGAAGACCTTTTTCAGTAGTTTTCTTTTTTGTCATAAAGTTCTTTTTTGCTTGCTCATAACGTTCTGGCACTACAGCGGGTTTGGGATTAAATTAAGCCCTATTTTCGGATTAGCCAAATCATCCCAAATACAAGACCATTTTTCCATTAAGCCAAATGCCCAAATCCGTTGTAGTGGCTGTTACCGGCTGGCACTATTTAATGTTATTAAGTCTAGGATTAAATTCGACTGAATCCTCTTTGAACCAGCCAGTGTCAATTTTTGCCCAAACTTCGACTTCCTTTTTGTTCTTCGCTATTGCTGTAATCTTTCTGTAATATCTTTTTTCATAGTGAATTGTGCCATCATTTATTTGGGGCTTGCCAATTTCTATCTCAAACTTCTTAAACGGCCCAACTTTAAAAATCCCAGGGTATTCTGCTTTGACATATTTCATTCCATATCGCTCCAATTGTGGTTCAATTAATTTTCTGAAGTCTTTTCTCTTGTCCCTTTGCCAATTTAACCAGCCAAGAACTAATGATATGCTGACAATAAATAATATGAAAAAGTATTGCATCAGTTTTTATTAATGTGATTTAATTCTTATGAAAGTCCTAAATGACCGAGGTATAAATGCTTGCCGGTAACGTCAGTCTGTGAAAAAACCTCCGTTTGTATATCACCAAATATAACAAAAAAGTTGTGTCAAAACAGGAATTTTCGTATTTTTAAGAATGCAGCATATCACAGGAATTTCCCGTCATCAGATGCGTTTTTCTAGTTTAGAAGACGCTATAAGTCCCGATAATCAAGTTCG
>NZ_JBFUBE010000043.1:0-6955 GCF_056405915.1 Flavobacterium sp. P1_E4 | reverse complement strand
GTGTTAGTAGCGGAAATCACTTCAAAGTGATCTACTAAAAAATCAGGTAGCATAAATTTTAAAAGGTCTATAGGAGTCATCTCTAATTCTTAGATTACAAAGCTCTTATTTTATTTTGACATTTCCTCCCCAGGTTTTGTTCTTGATCCCTTTTATCTGCAAGATTAAACTTCATCCAAAGATTTTCTTCCTCCCAATCGTATGTTTTTAAAATGACTTGGCGAAAGCCCGGTGACTTTCTTAAATTGATTGCTCAAGTGGGCAACACTAGAATAATTCAGTTGGAAAGCAATTTCGCCCAAAGACAATTCTTTGTAAGCCAATAATTCTTTTACCCTCTCAATTTTCTGGGCAATGAAGTATTTTTCAATAGTAGTTCCTTCAATTTCGGAAAAAAGATTGGAAAGATAAAAATAGTCGTGATACACGTTTTGACTCAAATAATCAGACAAAGTAATTTTTAAATCATTGTTTTGCTCATGGATCAATTCAATGATTAAAGATTTTATTTTTTCAATGTACCTGCTTTTTTTGTCATCGATTAATTCAAAACCCAGTTCTTTGAGTACAAGGTCCAATCGTTCCTTTTCTGAAATATCCAAATCTTTCTCAATGGTTACTTCTCCCAATTCAACATTTAAAGGAGTTATGCCGAGTTTTTCCAATTCTGTTTTCACAACCATTTTACAACGGTTACAAACCATATTTTTGATATAAAGAATCATTCTTTTTGTAATTTATAACACAAAGATACTTCAAAATTGGTTGTTTTATTAAGAATCCATCTTTGCTATTTTACTTTATAAAAAATGAAAACTACTGAATTTCAAGAAAATTTTTCCCTTTATTTTTCCGTCTTTGTCTTTTACTTTATTGAGACTTGATTTTCCCAAAAATTTCAACGGGATGTTGAGTCTGCTGGTCCAAAAACTAATTTCTGTTGTACTTGGATAATTACCAGATGTGTAGGAATGTTTGATTAAGTATTCTCCTGAATCTTTTGTAATCAAGTTAATTTCGTCTATTCTGCTTTGTTCTTTCAGTATTTTTATATCTGCCGTGACCCAATCGCTCTTTGGATTCATTGAAACCAATTTATAATTGACAAAACCTCCATTTTCCGAAAGAAAAATCCAATGGGCTTGGATTGATAATAACTCTGAAAATTGATTGGTCAATCCTTTTTTTGGAATCAGCAGTATTCCTTTTCCTTTTATCAGTACTTTTTTTCCTTTTTCATATTTAATACTTACATCCTTTGGAGGCACGGTAAGTCCAGGCACATCTATGCTAATGTTTACCATCGTTTGATAGCCATTTTTTATATCGTATCGCTCCTTAAGTTTTCCAATTAATTCTGTTTGTGCACTTGCATAAAAGCTACCGCAGAAAATAATGGCAATTAGTAGAATATGCCTCATTCTGTTATTTTTAAAAATTTAAATCGAATGATTGAAATAACAATACAAACAATCGAAAAAGAAAGCAACCAAATCGTAGAATTAACAATGGCTATATAATCTATATCAGTATAAAAAAACAATTGCCATTGTGAAAAATGATAAGTTATCAAAAAAAACTCCCACCCCGTAAATAAAGATCCCGATAATGTCTGAAGTAATGTGCTAATGATGATAAAACCCAATGTAATTAAAATGGAAACCAAAGATTTTTTAGCAAAAAAGCTCACGGCAACCGAAAGAATCGCAACGGTGCTCATAGCCAAAAACGCAAAGCCAAATGCTCCTAAAAAGCGCAATGGCAATTGGGACTCTTCAATGATTTGCAATCCGTTAAAAGCTACTAGTAAATCTCCTTTCCCAAATAAAACTAAAGCTGGAATTATTGAAATAATAGCATAGCAGATTATAAAGAAAAAAACAAACACAACGGCTGTAAAATGTTTCGATAAAGCAACACGATTTCGGCTTATTGGTCGTGTCATCAAAATGCGGATTGTACCATTTTCTAATTCAGAGCTAAATAAATCCCCGGTGACAATTGTAATTAAAATAGGTATGTGAATCCAAAGTGTGTTTAAGATTAGAAAACTGGCCAAATAGCCATTCAAAATAGTTCCCTGTACCTCAAAATTCTTATCCAAGGATTGAAATATAAAAGCCAAAGCATTGACACCTTCCGATTTCAATCCCCAAAAAATAAGGCAAACCAAAACCAACATCAAGCCGATACTTAAAAAAGTTCTGCGTCTGTGAATTAGCTTTACACACTCAAATCGTAATAATGTTATCATTTTATAATTTCCATGTATTTATCATATAATAGGCTCGCTCTGTCAATTTTATAAGGAATGAAACCCGATTCATAGAGTTCTTTCAAAACAGTTTGAGTCTCTTTTTCATTCGCTTTAAGCGTGAGAATATTTCCATTTTTATAGTTTTCAAATCCTAGATTTAAATTTTGCGGAAGCGGTTCTATAAAGTGCATTTTTACATTTTGTCTATCAGTTCCAAAAGCTTTCATTGAACCGGAAAGATAAATTTCACCTTCGTTCAGGAGTATAAAGTCGTCTGCAATAGTTTCTATATCTTCCAATAAATGGGTTGAAACCAAAATACTTTTTCCTTTATTCTTTAAATTGGTCAATAGTTTTAGAATAAGTTCCTTTACTTCAGGATCCAAACCGTTAAAAGGCTCGTCTAAAATTAAAAAAGAAGGATTGTCAATTAAAACCTGTGCCAATCCAAGTCTTTGCTTCATCCCTTTGGAATAATGCTGTACTTTTTTATCAGCCACTTTGGTCAATCCCACCATTTCCAGAAGTTCGGTTGCATTTGCAGAAGATTTGGTGAGGGCAATCAAAAGTTCCAAGTTCTTTTTACCGCTCAGATAAGTATAAAAATCAGCAGTTTCGAGTAAGTAACCGCAATGATTGCGCAAATCATTAAAGCTTTTCATTTGTATTCCATCCAAAAAAACACTTCCACTGTCAGGGCTGACCAATCCGGACAAGATTCTAAACGTAGAACTTTTTCCGGCTCCATTTGGACCTATAAGAGCCGTTATTTTACCTTCGGTAATCGAAAAACTGATTCCTTTTATGATAGGTTGTGTATCATAACTGAGCGTTATGTTTTTGACGTCTAATTTTCTCACCAGTAAAAATATTTGCTTTTATAATTTGGCACAAATAAAGTGGATACCCAATATTCTTTTGTCAATAGGGTTGTCGGCTTTTTTAAAATAATTATAGGTAGAATATGGTACCAACGGAATCCAACACTATAAAAATAGTTATCGATTTCCTTTTTGAAACCGAGACTTCTCGCCGCTTCCACAAAAGCATCTCTTTGGCATCTGGATTTGGAAAATATTTTGATGAGAGATTTTTTAAAACCGTATTGATGCATTAAATCTTTGGCCATTTTATAATTCTGATACCTGCTGTATGCATCCAATTGGGTGGTAAAAACTAGACTCGAGAAGTACAATCCAAAGACAAGATGAAAATTAAAAGTGAAATCTTTGGCAGCCTCCAAAGCACTAAAATTGATATAGCTTATGAATAAACATCCCATACAGAAAGATTGTAACAAAAGAGTAGATTTGAGATAACTCACTGCCCTGTTTAAATAGATATCTGTTTTGGATATGGCATAGTTAGTATGTTGTGCTTTTATCATTGAATGCCAAAATTTAAGAAACAATTAATTCTGCCCTTAAATTATGAATTTTATCAATAGGGTTTTATAAAAATGTAGCTTTTTATTTAATGTAAAATTCACGTTTTTGGCGCGAGGTAAAATATACCCCTTTGATTATTAGTTTTTAATATGAATTTTAGCAGATTGTTGTTTTCTTTTTTTGGGATGATGACAAAAACTCAAAAATCGCTCCCTTTAGCCCCGATAATAGTGAAAATCCTTATAAGCCGGGGTTCGGCTTATAAGATTGTAACGGATTGCTTCGCCAGTTCGGCTTTCAGCCTCGTGTGCGGGACTATGCTGGTTGAAATGCAAAATTTTACTGCTCCAAATTAACAAATCCAACTTAAATAAAATTTCTGTCGATTAATAATAAAGCCTAAAATCAAGCAACTTACAGAGTGAATAGTGTTTTTGATGTAATTCCTCAACAACTTCGATAACATCATCAAGTTCTTGACATAGACTAAAAAAAGCTTTATCAATAGGACTACTACTTAAGTTCCCCTGTGCCAAGCCATATCCCGAAACAGCTTTAGCACCTGTTATATCCAAAAAGTATTGTGCTTCATCCGCACTTAAATCTAAAATTTTGGCATTGGAAAAATGTAAAATTTTCCCTCTCATCTTTCCTTCAAAGATTTCGGCTATTTCTTCAAGGCTATAATAATAGTTGTTAAGACAAATGTTATTCGCTTCGCCTGGCATCACCAAGTAGATAATTTCATAATTCTTGAAATTATGATCGTCATAAAGCAGGGCATTCAAACTGTCTTCCAATCCTTCGATAGTATCACAAGTTTTGTAAATACTCGTAATACCTTCCTCAAATGCCAGTCGTTCCAAATTTTTGACCACTTCCGTAATGGCGTGCGTCTCCACATCGGGAACCGCTTCGAGGCAGAAAATAAATTGGTCACGATCCATGAAATTGTGTCTTTTCGGTTGTTATTAGTTCATACTTGGTGATTCCGGTATTTTTACCTTGATCTTATTTTTCTTGACTATTAGCAAATATAGGGCAAAGCCACCTAAAACAACCAATAACGCAATTTGAAGTTCACCCAAAGTCATATTTCCACTGTGCATTTCATTTGAACTTGCCAGTTTGGATTTGCTTTCATTAATTTGGATTTGTGACAACAGTTCCAATGTTTGTAGAGCCTGATTACTGGATTGGGTTACTTGCGACCAATTGTTGTTTTGTGACTGTATTTCAATAGCGGAGCAAGAAGCCACAAATGCAACAAAACTTTTTTTCTCTTTGGGGGTCAAAACTGTTTCCAAATATAATTTATCAATATTATGAATGTGTTGCATAGCTGTCGCAATCCCATCTTTTTTTTGGCTATCATTGAGTTCAGCCTGAAAAACCTTCGCTTTTATGAAATGAAGTTCATTTGCATATTGAAAGATATAACGTGCCACAACTAAACGATCATTGTGGATTGCATTAATATTCTCGTTTGCTTTTTTGGAATTTCGAAGAGCATTAAAATTACTCAATAAGATAATAACCATAACAATTAACAAAACAAATGCAGCTTTGGTTTTGTTACTGAATCTTTTTAGATCTTTCATCTCGATGTGTTTTTTGATTATGCAATATAAGTGATTACTAAAAATCTACACTATATACTTTACAAATATTTAGGTTAGAAACTCCATTACAAAACAACTGCTGTTTTAAAAATAGGCTAAAAACTTCACTCTAATTATTTTTTAATTTGTTTATAAAGAAAAAACTTTTTTGAAAAAAACATATTGTATTTTTTATTAAATTTAACCATAAGTAATTGAAAATAAATAATATAATAAATTATTTGTTTTTGACTGTTTTCACAAAACAACAATTGCATTATTTATCTTAAATTTTATCAATATGAAAATTCAATCATTTTTTGTAAGCCTTAAAAACAGTTTTTTCATTCCACTGTTTTTAATTATTGTTGCTCCTTCTGTTTGTGGGCAGGAAGTTGCAACAACCCAAACCACCGATGGGTCAACCCTTACGTACAATCAGATTTCAAAAGCCTGTAATATAATTGTGTATCCTGCAAAAGGTCAGGATCAGAATAAGCAAAAAAGTGATGAGTATGAATGTTATAAATGGGCAAATGAACAGTCCGGTATCGATATATTGAATCCGCCAAAAGTACAAGCTGCTCCTGTTGATACCGCCCCTAAAGGCGAAGCTGTTAAAGGAGCTGCAAAAGGCGCCGCTGTTGGTGCTGCCGTCGGTTCTATTTCAGGAGATGCTGGTGACGGAGCGGCAGTAGGTGCAATAGCAGGAGGAGTTGCAGGACGCAGACAGGCAAAACAGCAAAAGAAAGCACAAACACAGCAAGCTTCTACTGGTGCTTCTGCAGCAGAGCAGGAAATGAAAGACAAGTTTGCCAAAGCATTTTCAGTATGTATGGAGGGTAAAGGATATACAATCAAATAGACAGATTATTTGTTCTATGATCTTTGGGTGGATTCACAATCTTTTAAGTTCGTTTTTCATACTCTATCTATGCCTTTGCTATAGTTTTTTATTAGCAAATCAACAACAAACGATATTCCCCTTCATTTTCTATTGGTGCTCTGTGAATACACGGTAGCGCCTGCTGTTTGGGATGATCCACGGCCAGGCGCCAAAGATGTCCCAAACCTAAATTAATAGACTTTACATGGGGTTTCGCCTGATAATGCAAATCAAAATAATTTTCCTTCAAAAAGGCTTCAAATTCCTCGGATGGGCCGTTATGTAGCTCTTCAAGTTTTTTTCGAATTTCAGGAATTAGAATTTTCTGCTCCGCTTGTTTATTAGAAATAATATCACTTGCCATACCGTGATAGGTACATAAAAAAGTATCCGTTGCAATGGGCGAACGATCAACATGATACGAATACACATCAGTGGATATGAAATCAAATTCATCATCTCGTTCATAACATTTAAGTAAATTAAGAGAGGGAGAAGCTCCAAAATCGGCTAATAATCGTAAATCATTTAAGATAATTTCCCTTGCAATATTCCCTTTTTCCGATAGTTGGAGTGCCAATAGATCTTCAGGATAAACTTCGGTTATATTTTCTTTTATTTTCAGTTGACTTACAATGGCTGCAAAATCGCCTTCCAAATTTCTGTACCAGCATAGAGCATTCATTTCTCCCTTAAAATCCGTATTTACAAGTTCAGTAAAAGTGGACACCATTCCAATTTGACTGCTGTCAGAAAATGTATTGCTCATAGTATGTTATCAAGAAGCTAGTTACTTAATGTCCTACAAAATTATGGAATTGCA
>NZ_JBFUBE010000042.1:0-8008 GCF_056405915.1 Flavobacterium sp. P1_E4 | reverse complement strand
TTATAATMCCATTTAAGAKYACCGTAATTACAATTACAACTGCTCCAATATAAAATTCCGTACTCATTTTTTCTTTTCCGCCAATGATAAAGAAAGCCAGTACAATACCGTAAACAGGCTCTAAATTAGTCGTTAACATAACCGTATACGGTGATAATTGTCTCATCACTTTTACCGAAGCCGTGAAAGCATAAGCGGTACAAATGGATGCCAAAATTAAAATCAAAATCCAGTTTTTGGCAGATAACACAAAGAAATCTGCTGTAAAAGAACCTTTGAATAAAAAATAGATTGAGATAAAAATAAAACCGGCTAAGAATTCATAAAATGAAATCACAGAAGGGTCATGATTTGCGATTAACTTTCCATTTATCAATGTAAACAACACTCCTAAAATTATGGCAACCAATGCCAATAACATACCACTCCAATAATTAATCTCCACCTGCATTATTAATCCTAAACCCGCAATAATAATCAGTCCAAAGAAAACTTCATACCAAAGCACTTTTCGACCGTAAAATAGAGGTTCCAACAATGAGGCAAAAAATGCGCCCAAAGAAAAAACGGACAAGGTTATAGAAACTGTCGAGACTTTTATGGCTTCAAAAAAGAAAATCCAGTGTAGTGCTATCAAAAGACCAACAATTATAAACTTAACCAATGACTTGGGAGACACTTTAAATGATTTCTTTTTTACAGCAAGAAAAATAGCAATAAATATTGCAGCAAAAAACATTCTATACCAAACTAAAAATTCAGACTGAATAGTAATTAATGCTCCTAAAATTGCTGTAAAACCCCAAATAAAAACAATTAAATGTAAATTAAGGTAACTTCTTAAATTATCGTTTCGCATTTCGTAATAAATAAACAGCTAATATTCCAAAAATGATATTGGGCAACCAAACGGCCAATAGAGGTGAAAATGCAGATTTCTCAGCCAATACACCAAATATTTTATCAAAAAACACGAATGAAAACGCCACAGCAATTCCGATAGCCAAGTTGGCTCCCATTCCTCCTCTTCGTTTCATTGAAGATACAGAAACAGCTATAATAGTCAATATAAATGCCGAAACGGGAACACTGTATTTTTTATACAAAACAACCAAATAAACATTGATATTGGACGATCCACGCTTTCTTTCCTTATCGATAAAAGCATTTAAATCACCTAAACTCAATGTTTCGGCGATATAAACCACCGGTGCCAAATCTTCCAGATCAAAACTGAATTTCATCTTCTTTTCAGGAGCTTTTTCAATCACATCCCCTTCTTTTCCGACAGTTCTTTTTGTGTAATCATATAAGGTGTAGTTCTTTTCCTTAGGATTCCATTTGATTCTGCTAGCCGTGATTTTGTATTCTAATTTTTCTTTTTTAAATCGCTCCAATGAAAAATCAAAAGCCATTTGAGATTCATTGTTAAAGCTGTTTACATAGATAAAATCATGATCATTTATCTGTCTGTATACATCGGTATTATCGCCCCGCATGAGCGCCTTCCCGTCATTCCGCAGATAAGTGTATCGGAAATTATTGTACCCCTCACTGGATACAGGAATAACCCAAAATCCCATGAGCAAAACGATAATAGATATAATCGAGGCTCCAATAATATAAGGTCTCATGAATCTTGTAAATGAAATTCCAGAACTCAGAATGGCAATAATCTCTGTGTCATTTGCTAATTTTGAAGTGAACCAAATAACCGATATAAACAAAAATATCGGAAAGAGGTTATTCATAAAGTAAATCGTAAAATGATAGTAATAAATGGCGATTTTTAAAACCGGCACTTTATTCTCAATCATTTTATTGATCTTCTCCGATATGTCTATAATCATCCCAATAGGAGCAAATAGCAAAAGCATTACCGCAAATGTGGCTAAATATCTTTTTAAAATGTATTTGTCAATTATTGTTAGCATAGTTATGGTTGAATCGGTTATTCGTTGAATCGTTGAATCGGTTAACTGTTGAATCGTTTATTCGTTTATTTGTTAAGTCGTTTTAAACTAAAAAATTGTTTATTCGCTACTTCGATTAAACAGTTAACTGATTAACCGATTCAACATTTTTTTCGATTAAACAAATAAACGATTAACCGATTAAACATTTTTAAAGTCGTTGGCTCATATTTTTCACCATCATTTCTTTCCAAGGTTTGAAATCGCCGGCTAAGATATGTTTTCTGGCCTCACGAACTAACCACATATAAAAACCAAGATTGTGTATCGTAGCAATTTGTTTCCCTAAATATTCATTGGCTGCAAACAAGTGACGTAAATAAGCTTTAGAATATTCAGTATCCACAAAAGTATACCCCATTTCATCAATTGGAGAAAAATCGGCTTCCCATTTTTTATTCTTGATATTAATCGTTCCGTTGGCAGTGAACAACATTCCGTTTCTTGCGTTACGAGTAGGCATCACGCAATCGAACATATCGATTCCAAGTGCAATGTTTTCCAAAATATTGATTGGAGTTCCCACACCCATCAAATAACGAGGTTTGTCCTCTGGTAGAATTTCACAAACCACTTCGGTCATCGCGTACATTTCCTCTGCAGGCTCCCCTACCGAAAGTCCACCAATAGCATTTCCTTGTTGGTTGGAATTGGCAATATATTCAGCCGATTGTTGTCGCAAATCTTTATAAGTACTTCCTTGTATAATTGGGAAAAACGTTTGCTCATAGCCATATTTAAAAGGCAATTTATCCAAATGATTAATACAACGATCCAACCAACGGTGAGTCATGTGCATCGAACGTTGTGCATAGCGGTAATCACATGGATAAGGCGTACACTCATCAAAAGCCATGATAATATCGGCACCAATGGTACGCTGAATTTCCATCACATTCTCTGGTGTAAAAAAGTGATACGAACCATCAATATGAGATTTAAACTTTACCCCTTCTTCCTTAATCTTACGGTTTGCAGAAAGAGAATACACTTGATATCCTCCAGAATCGGTCAAAATATTACGGTCCCAATTCATGAATTTGTGCAATCCACCCGCTTTTTCAAGAATTTCGGTTTGTGGACGCAAGTATAAATGATAGGTATTCCCTAGAATAATATCTGGATTTATTTCTTCTCTCAATTCTCTTTGATGCACTCCTTTTACTGAGGCAGCAGTCCCAACAGGCATAAAAATAGGTGTTTCAATAACACCGTGATCTGTAGTAATACTTCCCGCACGCGCTTTCGATTGCGGATCTGTTTTTAGTAAATCAAACTTCATATAGGCTTTTTATCAGTCGGCAAAGATAGTCTAATTTAAAACCAGCATCAAAAAAATATTTTCCTTCCAATGAATGAATAGTGGGTTCATGACAACCAAAATTTAAATCCTTCTCAGAATAAAATTAGATAATTACAAAATTTAAAATGTTTTACTATTTAATTCAGACAAAACGTATCTTTCACACTCTATTAATCAAAAACCACACTATTATGAAATTAAAATTAGTCCTGCATCTTATACCAAGTTTAATTTTACTGAGTTGCAATCCAAAAACAGATGACACACAAGCCATCAAAAATCTCCTCGAAAAAGAATCTTCCAGTTGGAGATTGGGTGACAGTAAAACACATGCTGCATGCTGGCACATTCAGCCTTATAGCAAAATTTTAATTTCAACTGTTGATGGCAAAACGTTAGACATTCCAGCTGAAGACATTATTAAACCTATTGTAAATGCCAGTGGCGGCACGTCCATGAATACAAATTATAAAATGAGCATTCACGATGACAATGCGTGGGTCAGTCATGATGAAGTATCTATTGCTAAAGATGGCAAGAAAACCTTTTCGCATGAGATACGATTACTTGAAAAAATAAATGGCAATTGGAAACTTGTAGGGCAATCTATTCACGCCTATAAATAAAAAACAAACCATAAAATAGCCCACAGATTTGACGAATAAAGTTGATTTAATAAAGACTTAGGCTGTCCGAAACATACAATACGCACTCCAAAGAACGTTTGAAGGTAACTGAAGACAGTTTCAATCAGATGGAAGCTCATTTGGAGGTAATCTTTTTTCTCTGGATACCCTATTTTACTGGGCAGAGGTTAAAAAACAGTAAAACAAACAAAAATCCCACGAAGCCAATTTGTTACTATTATTCCTTATATTTGAAAAAACTAAAGCTAGTTGATTGTCAGACTTATATACAAGATATCTACAATTTTAATCCTCAAAATAAGATACTATAAACCCAATACAACCAAACTATGAAAAAACATTTACTATTAATAGCATTAATATCCTTAGTAACTCTTAACTCATTCTACGGGCAGTCAAAAATTAAAGCCATCAAAGCCGGCAGGCTCATCGATGTTGTGTCTGGAACAGTTCTTAAAAATCAGGTAATCTTGATTGACAACAATTTAATAACCGAAATTGGAAGTAACATAACCATTCCAAAAGATGCCGAGATCATTGACTTGAGCAATAGTACTGTGCTGCCGGGATTAATGGATTGTCACACTCACATGTCTGGTGAGCCAAGCGGAGATTATTATGGAGATGTTTTTCGTAAAACTTCCACAGACTACGCAGTCCGTGCACCAATTTATGCAAAACGTACCCTCGAAGCCGGTTTTACGACATGCCGTGATATGGGTTCTTCAGATTTGATAGACATCTCACTTCGCAATGCAATCAATGAAGGAGTAATCGAAGGCCCTAGAATGTATGTCGCAACATTTGCACTTGGCGCCACTGGTGGACATAGTGATTTAACAGGTTTCAATCCAGACATTGCATGGAAAGGGAATCCAGATTTTACAGGTGTGGCTGATGGCGTTGATGAAATAAGAAAACGAGTTCGCAACAATGTGAAATGGGGAGCAGATGTAATAAAAGTTTGTGCAACAGCCGGTGTTTTGAGTGAAGAAGAAAGCGTGGGAGCTCCGCAGTATTCTCTTGAAGAAATGAAAGCGCTTGTAGACGAAGCACACATGTGGGGGAAAAAAGTTGCCGCCCATGCACACGGAACCGAGGGAATTAATCGCGCAGTACTTGCAGGAGTAAATTCTGTCGAACATTGCAGTATTATCGATGATCAAACCATCAAATTAATGAAAGAAAAAGGTACTTACATGGTGCCTACTTTATATGCACTGGATTACATCATTGACACCTATTCGAAAAAAGGCTTTCCCGAAAAAATAATCAACAAAGCGAAGAGTATCAAAATAGAAAAAGAAAAAAGTTTTGAGCGTGCAGTAAAAGCAGGAATCAAAATTGCCTACGGAACAGATGCTGCCGTAATGCCACATGGATGGAACGCAAAAGATTTTTCATATATGGTAAAAGCCGGCATGACTCCAATGCAAGCAATACAATCGGCAACAATAAATGCAGCAGACCTGCTTGATATAAAAACCAAAACTGGCTCAATCACCATTGGTAAATATGCAGACATCATCGCTGTAGAAAATAATCCACTTGACGATGTTAGTATTCTTGAACACGTAAATTTTGTAATGAAAGATGGAACGGTTTATAAGAATGAATTCAAATAATAGCAAATTAGGAAAACAAAACTACCTAAAGTAAATACAAGCTATCAAAACTTGAAATCATTTACTTAATCAGTGTGCAAAAGCTCGTGTGGGCGTGACCACAATAGAAAATGGGCCAAATTTACTTTACGTATATACGGCCCATTCTCTATTGCGGTCGGGCTATACACGTTACTTCGGTAACTTGCTTCAAATGAAATTCAGTGAACACCTATAAAAATAAATGTATAGTGAAGTAATCCCTCATGCGGCATCAGTGTTCCTAAGCTAATTTTTAGATAACCGATTATAGATAATGTAATCGTTATACTTAGCCTCACTGGTAGTTTCCCAGATTGCAAATCCTATGGCAGTATATCTAGCCAATGTTGTATAAATTGCATTACCGTCTGCAATTCGGTTTTCCTTCAGGAAATTACGTTCCCATATTTTATCATTTTGCTCGTGAAGCAGCTGCTCAAAATCGGTGCACAATACCGTTATAGCATGCAGCATCGCAGTTGTAATCCCGGTATCAAACAGTTCTTGCAGGTATTTATTGCTCACCCGCAGCACCACTTTTGCGGTTATCAGTAAATCCGAATCAGTTTTTCGTCCAAGTGCTTTGGTACCAAACTGCCGATATCTCGCGCTATTTACCCCAAAAATAAATTCAATACGCTTCATCACACTCTGAATAGCAGTTCTCAACTCTTCCGCTTTTGCATTTTTGGCCTGTGTAACTATCATCTGATTGCTATGGGCTTCCATATCGGTATTGTTTTGGGCAAAAGCACTCAGGTCAGTTTCTAATTTGGCGATCATCGTTTCGGTAATACCAAATGGAGCAAAAGCAGCTTTGTCCCTTCTCATAAAACTTATTTTTTCTTTCCCCTTCAGTATTAAATCCGCATCCGAAAAATAATACATTCTCTTTACTTTCTGTTTTTTCATTACAATCAGGCTTTTCAGTTGGACTAGCAAACATCACAATAAGATAAATTAGATGTATTTATACTTAAATGAAAGAAAACACTACTTTTTCAAAGTTATTAATTATTTAGAAATAACAAAGACGAAGTTAAAAATATCTAAAACGCTGTCAGTTGAGACAATGTTTGTGTCAGTTGCTTCAATGTTTGCGTCAGTTGAGACAATGTTTGCGTCAGTTACTATAAAGTCAGTAACATTTCCATAACGGATGCAAGCATTGTCTCAACGGACAGCCAATTTCAAGCTTCTGACCTAAATTTAGAATCATCTAACGCCGTAAATTGGAATATGAATGGCAAAAATCATTTTAATAAGCAGAAATTATACTGTGTAGGATTGTGATTATTATTTTCTACATTTGAAAAAAGTAAAACGTGATACTTATCACACAAAACCACCCAGATTAGGGTGGGTAAGTGTGATTTTGTCAGACATATATACAAGTTACCTGCCATTTAACCTGTGAAAACTAAAAAACAAATGAATATAAAATCAATATTAATTCTTCTAATTTTAGTTCCTTTCTTAAGTTGTCAAAAAAAGGAAGTTTCTGCTACATTGAATATTACAATTGAACTTGAAAATAAATTTAATAAAGAATATGCTGATTTAAGTTTTTTAAGGATTTATAAAGACGGGAAAATATTCAAAGAAATTAAAGCCGAAAACTTACCATTCATTCAGCATAAAATTAAATTAGAAAAATTAAAAGAAGGTAAATATCAATTTGAATATACAAACATATTTGAGCAGAAAATCATAAAAGAATTAAACATTGATGAAAGCAGAATCTATAATATTTCTTTAAATCCAGATTATTCAGATTATAAAAAGAATTTCAAAAAGTCATTAATTGGAAACTTGAAAGAAAAACATTTTTTAAAACTAGCTTATCAAAGCAGAGGTTGTTTTAATTCAGAAAAAGATAGTATTGTAATTTATAAAAAGGAAAACTTTTACGAAGTTGAGAGAAACGGAATAAAAACTAAACTAAATGATTCTCAAGTAAATAATTTAATTAAAATGGAATGTCAATTGATAAATATAAAAGAAGGTGGTTGCACAACTTCAGATATTTATACTTTTTCCTTTGAGAATTCTAAAAGAAAATTCATTGATGCTACTTGTAGATGGAACGGTTGGGAAACTCTGCAAAAGGAAATGAAATGGAAATAAATAAACGGCAGGTAACACACGCTACAAGCAATTTGGGGATTAGGCTTAATGGAAAAATTGGTTTGTATTTGGAAGATTTGGCAAATCCGAATAATGGTCTTAATTTAATTCCAAACTACTTGTAGCGCGAGAACGTCAGGCTGTGAAAAAACCTCTTTTTTTTCTCAAAATCTTCAAATTTTACAATCCTACAATTCAAATAAAGCCTTCTGAGAAGGCTCTTTTTTTAAGCTACTAATTTTATCGGATAAAAATTGTGCCTTGCATTTAGCTTTAAATAGATCACTTTTATTAAAAACAAGACTTTTGCCT
>NZ_JBFUBE010000041.1:0-10788 GCF_056405915.1 Flavobacterium sp. P1_E4 | reverse complement strand
ATCGGGACTTATAGCGTCTTCTAAACTAGAAAAACGCATCTGATGACGGGAAATTCCTGTGATATGCTGCATTCTTAAAAATACGAAAATTCCTGTTTTGACACAACTTTTTTGTTATATTTGGTGATATACAAACGGAGGTTTTTTCACAGACTGACGTTGGGAAACATTTTACCACAACTAACTGTAAACCAAAAAATACATAATAATTAATATGAAAAAAAAGCTTTTTTTACTTATCTCTATTTTGGCACTAAGCTGTAACAAAGATGAAACAGAGGTTCAAACTGATAAGAATTCAATAAACTTAGTCACAGGAGTTAATTTTAGACAAGACATAGACGGTACAGTATTAAAATTTGGAAACCCAAATGTTTTAGTAAATAACAAGTTTTTACTTTATCCTAATCCTGCAAACGAATCAGTTTACATTTTAGCACAAGAAAATGTTACAGATGTTTGGTTTGTATCAGCAAATCCAGAAAAAATTCATCAAGATGTAGACTTCAGCAATATTTTGAGTACAAATTTGTACACCGAACAATCAATTATCTCAAATTCAAATTTTTCTCTTAGCGGGCAATCTTCAAACAGTTTTAAAATGAACCTAGGGACTCTTGCAAAAGGATATTATAAAGTATTCGTTAAAATTGGCGGAAAAATATATTGGGATAATTTATACAAATATGAAAATCAAGGCGATAACGAAGAACAATTTAGCAAAATAAATGATTTTTGGAAATAAAAATTAGGTCTAAAAAAACGTTTGCCAACAGATGCTACAACGGATTTGGGCAATAGGCTTAATGGTAAAATGGTTTTGTATTTGGGATGATTTGGCAAATCCGAAGTATGAGTTTAATTTAGTCCCAAACCCGCTGTAGTACCAAGACGTTGGCGGTCAGTCTGCATCTGAAACAGAGAATACTATCTAAAAGCAAAAATCTAATCTTGAATATTTTAGTATGATAAAAGGACTTTATGAAACTCACTTATTTGTTGAAAATTTAGAAATTTCAATTGATTTCTATAAAAATGTTCTCGGTCTTGAACATTGCTATTCTGAAAAAGAAAGAAGAATTGCATTTTTTTGGATTGGGAAATCTAAAGAAGCTATGTTAGGAATTTGGGAAAAGCCAAAAGAACAAATTGACAAACGTCATTTCGCTTTTAAATGTGATAAAGATTTTATACTTAATGAGTCTGTTGACTTTTTAAAATCACATAATTTAAAACCCAGAAACTTTCTAAATAATGGAAAAGAGGAACCAATGGTTTTTGCTTGGGTACCTGCAATCTCAATTTATTTTGAAGACCCTGACGGTCATTCATTAGAATTTATTTCAGTTTTAGAAGGAGAATCGAAAATTGATAATGGAGTTTTAACTTATGAAAAATGGTTAGAACTTGAAAATAACTAAACATAATAACATAACTGCTAAAAGACTGAACCGCCAACAGCTACAACGGATTTGGGCAATAGGCTTAATGGAAAAATGGTCTTGTATTTGGGATAATTTGGCAAATCCGAAGAATGGGCTTAATTTAGTCCAAAACCCGCTGTAGTACCAAGACATTGTGCGTCAGTTTCGAACGACAGAAAATCAAAAGAAAAGCGACTAAAAAATCAAAATTAAAACAAGAAATAAATGAATTATCGAAAAGGAAATATTAATGACTTAAATCCGATAATGAAATTGGCACTGAAAACTTGGACTGAATTTAAAAGTGAACTGACAACCGAAAATTGGCAAAATCTCCATAAAACTTTAACCAGCGAAAAAACATTCATAGATTTATTAGAAAAATCTTATTCCGTAGTTTGCGAAAACAAAAACGAAGAAATAATTGGAATGAGTTTTCTTGTGCCGAATGGAAATCCAACAGAAATTTATGATAAAAATTGGTGTTACATAAGATTTGTAACTGTTGATCCAGAATTTAGAGGAAATGGAATTGGAAAAAAGTTAACCGAAAATTGTATTCAGTTTGCCAAACAAAACGGAGAAAAAACTGTTGCTTTACATACTTCGGAAATGATGAGTAAAGCAAGACATATTTATGAAAAATTAGGTTTTGAAATATTACGAGAATTAGAACCAAGATTAGGCAAAAAATACTGGCTTTATTCCTTGAATATTGAATAAAAGAATTACTTTGAAAATGAAAAATAAACGGAAAATTGAAATAAATAAAAAACCGAACTCACAACAGCTACAACGGATTTAGGCAATTGGCTTAATGGAAAGTTTGTTTTGTATTTGGGAGTTTTGGCAAAGACATCAAATTTTCTAAAAATGATAAAATTTATATAATCATTATGAAAAAATTCTCAATACTATTGCTTCAAGTGGCCATCGTGTTTATCTGTATTGTGGCACTTTCCATTATGATTGGGTTACCTTTGACCGAGGGAAGAGCCAAGAACTTAGACCTGTTCAGTATTTACTCCGACCCTTTTATCTTGTATGGATATGCATCATCAATTGCTTTTTTTGTTGCTTTGTACAAAGCATTCAAATTACTTGGATATATCGGACAAGATAAATTGCTTTCACTAAACTCAATAAGAGCTTTAAGAAGTATAAAATATTGCGCAATTCTATTAAGCATTTTAATTGTTGCGGCAGGAATATACATAAGGATATTTCATAATAAAGACGACGACCCTGCTGGTTTTCTTGCCATTTGTTTCTTGACCGCTTTTGTTTCTATCGCAGTTGCAGCTGCTGCGTCAATATTTGAAAAAAAATTGCAGAAAGCCATAGATATGAAATCTGAAAATGACTTAACAATTTAAAGTAAGCCCGATAGCGCAGATTTGCAACCATGCACACAAACTGAAAATAATACAACAAATCATCATGGCAACAACAGACAACGCAACGCATTTTGCCCCTGAACTGCACATCCCCAATGGCACGTTCAATATTGATTTTTACATAAAATTTGGAGCCACAGAACATTTTCGTTTTCTGAACGATGACGGAAGTATTCACGTTGTAGAATTGGAAATTAACGGTGCAATTTTTCACCTACACGAAACAATGCGTGATGCTCTTGAACCAATAAGTGCAAAGGGAGTAACAGCAGTCATCGGTTTGTTTATCCCTAATGTAGATGAAGTAATGCAAAAAGCGATTCAGGCGGGAGCAACAGAAATCAATCCTGCCGAAGATCACGATTATGGTTATAGACAAGGAATGTTCAAAGATCCTTTTGGTCATTATTGGCAAATACAGAAAAAAATCCCAATCTTAAACACTAGTATAAGTAAACAATTATAAATTTATAATAGGCTAGAACGTTACCACCAAACCGTAACGACTTAAAAAAGGAATTAAATTATTATGAGAATATTAAAAAAGATTTGTGGTTGTTTTTTGATAATTATTGCGGCACTATTATCTGTCGCTGTAGTGGCAACTGTACCTAATGGGTTTATGATAAGTATTAACCGAATAAAGGAATCTACAAGTTCGGGAATAGCATATCTTGTTGGAACTTTGGTAGGTAGCATAATATTCATTCTGATAATAATTTTGATTGGGAAATTGGGTTTGAAATTAATTCGCACAAAAAGTAAAAGCGAGAATTCAATTGATGAAATTGAGTCATAAAGAATAATAAAATCCCAGCTGGTAATAGCGTGATTCTATTTTGTGTTAAACCTTCTCGTATATGATAGCGCCATTGTCTATTGCAAAAATGCAAAATTCCTCCCCTCAGCCCCTATTATAGTCGAAATCCTTATAAGCCAGGGTTGGGCTTATAAGATTACTTCGTCAGTTCGCTATCGCTCGTGTGAAACGGAAAGCGGGACCAATGTAGCCTGAAATGCCAAATCTTTCTGCTCCAAAATAAATTAATCGAACCCTAATTTATACAATTCACTTACGACAATTTGTCACTCCCATAACAATTGGTACTCTATTTGAAAGTTACTTTAACCGATTGTAAAACCATTAATAAATATAAAATATGACAACAGGTAAAATTAATGTTTCGGTTGAAAACATCTTTCCCTTAATCAAGAAGTTCCTATACAGTGACCACGAAATTTTCTTGCGTGAATTGATTTCAAACGGAACCGATGCGACTTTAAAATTAAAGCACCTTACCAGTATTGGTGAAGCCAAAGTTGAATATGGTTCTCCGATTATTGAAGTTAAAATTGATAAAGAAGGGAAAAAACTCCACATCATTGACCAAGGATTGGGAATGACTGCCGATGAAGTTGAAAAATACATCAATCAGGTAGCTTTCTCAGGAGCTGAAGAATTCTTGGATAAATATAAAGATTCTGCCAAAGATTCAGGAATCATAGGTCATTTTGGACTTGGTTTTTACTCTGCTTTTATGGTTGCAGAAAAAGTGGAAATCATCACCAAATCATACAAAGATGAACCAGCGGCTCACTGGACTTGTGACGGAAGCCCTGAATTCACATTGGAACCAGCTGACAAAACGACTAGAGGTACTGAAATCATTTTGCATATTGCAGAAGATTCTCTTGAATTCTTGGAAGAATTTAAAATCTCTGGCTTGTTGAGCAAGTACAATAAGTTCATGCCTATTCCAATTAAATTTGGAACAAAAAAAGAAAAAATAGAACAAAAGAAAGGTGAATTTGTTGAATCTGAAGACAAAGAAAATACTTTTACAGAAGTAGAAGTTGACAACATCATCAACAATCCAAACCCAGCTTGGACAAAACAACCAACTGAATTAACGGATGCTGATTACAAAGATTTCTACCGTGAAATGTACCCAATGCAATTTGAGGAGCCATTATTCCATATTCATTTGAATGTAGATTATCCTTTTAATTTAACTGGTATTTTATATTTTCCAAAATTAGGTTCTGACTTGCAAATTCAGAAAGACAAAATTCAGTTGTACCAAAACCAAGTGTACGTAACGGATAATGTAGAAGGAATTGTTCCTGAATTCTTGATGATGCTTCGCGGTGTTGTTGATTCTCCAGATATTCCTTTGAATGTTTCTCGTTCAGGTTTACAAGCTGATGGTGCAGTAAAGAAAATATCAAACTATATCACTCGTAAAGTTGCCGATAAATTGAAATCTTTATTCAATGAAAACAGAGAAGATTTTGAGCAAAAATGGAATGATATCAAAATCGTTCTTGAATACGGAATGCTTTCTGAGGATAAATTCTACGAAAAAGCTGGAGCCTTTGTATTGTACCCAACAGTAGACGACAAATACTTCACTCTTGAAGAATTAAAAGAAAACCTAAAAGAAAAACAAACAGACAAAGATGGAAAACTGGTTGTTTTATACGCTGGAAATAAAGAAGCGCAACACTCTTATATCGAAATTGCAAAAGATAAAGGATACGAAGTATTGCTTTTGGATTCTCCAATTATCTCACATTTAATTCAAAAAATTGAAGGAGATAACAGTGGATTGCATTTCGTTCGCGTCGATTCTGATCATATTGATAACTTAATCAAGAAAGAAGACGCCGCAATTTCTAAATTATCGGAAGAAGAAAAAGAAAGTTTAAAAACTTCATTAGAAACTTATATTCCAAAAGCATATACAGTACAATTGGAAGCGTTAGACAGCAATGCAGCTCCATTTATCATTACGCAACCAGAATTTATGCGTAGAATGAAAGAAATGAGTCAATCTGGTGGTGGTGGAATGTTCGGAATGAGTAATATGCCAGAAATGTATAATTTGGTTGTAAATACCAATTCTGATTTGGCTACAAGCATTTTGAATAACAAAGACAAATCGGCTCAGGAAAGTTTGGTAAAACAAGCTTTGGATTTGGCCAAATTATCTCAAAACCTGTTGAAAGGCGAAGAACTTACGGCTTTCGTTAAAAGAAGTTTTGATTTGATCAAATAATTTTATTTTCCTTTTTAAAAGGAAAAATACAAACCTGCAAGCTAAAACTTGCAGGTTTTTTTATGTTTAAAAAGTATTCTTTTTTATTCAAAATTTAAAAAAATACAAAGGTAATTTCTTTAAAATAAGCACTTATACTTCCTTTTTGTTGTTTTTTTGTTTAATTTTAAGAATTGAAAGAAATAAACGTTTTTTTTATTTGGCTTCTTAGATTCTCGTAATTTTCGTTTTTTCTTTAAAAACGCCCCTCCTTTTTGGGAAATGAGTTCATTTCTTTATTTAAAATTAAGCTCCGCAAACCAATTTAAAACTGATTTGATTTTGAACCTAATTAAAACCTACGCTTATGACGAATCACGAAACCAAAAGTCAAAATGAAACGGAATTAGAGAAAGAAAAAAACACAGGTAAAGAAGCTGAAACTTCAGTTTTACTCACTTTATATATGGGGCTTTTTTTAGGAATGGTTCCCGTTATTGGTTTTCCCATCACGATTCCCGAAATGGGTGGAAAAATTCTTTTCATAGGCTTGACATTAGGAATAGCCGCTTTTATAAGTTCTTTTTTTCTAGGTACTTTATTTGGTATGCCCAAACGAGGCAACAAAAAGGAAACCAATTATTCACTCAATAATAGTTTAACTGATATTTCAGATTGGTTGAGCAAAATAATTATAGGACTTGTATTAGTCAATCTAAAAGAAATCCCAGCATACATCCTTTCATTTGGTGAGTATATAAGGGTAGCTTCAAAATACGATGGACAATTATTGAATATCTATACAATAGGCATCCTTTTCTATTTTGGCTTTCTAGGCTTGTTCATCGGATATAATTATATGCGTTTGGTATTATCCAATAAATACAAATATGCAGACGATAATTTGATCCGTAGAGAACTGGAAATTGCTAAAGAAAAGATTCTTGAAGCTAAAGAAGAGAACCAACAAAAAGACAAAAAGATTATCCTGATTCAAAGTTTGGTTCAAGAAAAAGAACAATTGACCAAAGCATTAATTGACAAGGTAAACGAACCTTCTCTTTCGGGTGCCAAAATTCAAACTGTTGTCAAAAATTTAACCGACTCTGGCGAGACCAAAAAAGGAAAAGAAAATATAGAACTGTATGTAGATAAAATGATCGATGAAGCCAAAATGAAACTGCATAAAGGCCACATTATTCATCACCATGATCCTCAAAAAGGACAATGGAAATCAAGCGCTATAAGCAATGAGCGTGAGCTAAAAGCAACTGTTATTGAAGAAACCAAAGGATTGTATAAAATAAGCCTGCAGGTAGTTTCAACAAATCCCAAAAACAACCCACTAAAAAACGGCGACCTAGTCTTATTTGCTTTGCACAATACGTTTGGAGATGCTCCTTTCAAGCTTGTAAAAGTCGACAAACAATCTGCTGAACTTAATTTTTATGCTTATGGTTCCTTTACTGTAGGCGCATTTGTAGATAATGGCACAACTGAACTAGAACTTGATTTAGCTGAATTACCAAACGTTTCCAGTCATTTCAAAATCCATTAACTGTAATACGATTTTCATATAAACAGCAGTAAAGCCATACTCATAAAAAAGTTTGGCTTACAATTACTTACAATTTATTTTTAAACAATTCGTTAATAGATGTGGCTTTTAAACAAAAGCTACAAAATAAAAATGTATTCCTTAATATTTAACAGTAATTCCAATCAATAATTCATTTAAAATAATAAATTTGCCTACCCAAAACAATAAACTTAACCAAAAAATTAAATTTTATGAAGAAAATTTTTTATTTATCAGCAGCATTTACCCTTACTTGTTTTCTATTTATTTCATGTACTAAAGAAGATTCTTTGGGTGCTACCGACAATAGTTCAGTAGTAGTATCTGCTTCTATTGATGTGATAAATGAAATGGATGTTCAAACTGGAACTCAAATATCTTTCGATAAATTAACTACTAAAAAAACAGGAAAATCTTTAACAAGTTCATGTGAAACAGTAACCATGGATCCACAAACAGATACTTTTCCTAAAACTTTCTATGCAGATTTTGGAACTGGTTGCGTAACAAATGGAATTACTAGAAAAGGAAAATTAAAAATCACTTTTTCTAATTATATTACAGAAACAAACAGCACTATGACTGTTGAAAGAATAAATTACTCTGTAAATGGCAATAAAGTAGAAGGAACAATTGTATATAAAAACATAACTACAACTGTACCGCAATGGACAAGAACAGTTACCAACGGAATTTTCACAGATACTAAAGGTGATGTGTATCAAAACGCAGGTTCTTATACTATAAAACAAACTGCTGGTGTTGACACTCTTACTTTAACTGACAATACGTACGAAATGATAGAAGGAACTCATACTGTTACTAAACAAAATGGGGCCAAAATTACTTTAACTGTTTTAGAACCTTTAGTTAAAAATTTCTCTTGTGATTATGTATCCAAAGGAAAACTAAATGTTGAAACGACTCTTATGAACGGAACTATTGATTATGGTAATGGAGATTGTGACAATAAAGGCACTTATACTCAAAACGGAATTGAATTTCCTATTACAATGTAATTTCAATTTTATTTAAATTATTATAGAGACTGTATAAAACAGTCTCTTTTTTTTTCTTTTCAAAATAAACATTATCATATAAATTTCGATTTAATGTTATTACAAAGTAAATACCAAAAAAAATGTATTTATAAGCTACAAAATCAACTTTTAAGTAAGTAAAGAAAATACAATTAAAAATTAAATACTAAATTTGTTTCATCAGTTTTCTGAATTTCAAAAGAATACAAAAATCAATTCATTATGTATAAATTAGAGGCAAACGATTATTACACTCCATTTTATTTAAAATCTACTTTATTTAAAATTATTTTTGTTGCATTAGTTTTCAATATACTTGCATTTTTGAGCTTTAGAATAACTGTCTCCCCAGACAATCTCTCTCCAATTTTCCCCGATGTAGGATTTGCGCTTGCAGCTATTTTAATTGTAGGACGCAAAGCTATAGCTGGAGTTTGGATTGGATCTTTTGTAGCAAATATGTTTTCCTTTTGGGATGTTTGCAAAATGCTGGACAAATCATTACTCGAAACTATGCTCTCTTCAGCGTCTGTAGCTACTGGCGTAGCTATTGGAGTAACTATTAGCGCTTATTTAATTAATTTAATCAACAAAAATGATTACCCATTAAAAACAGGATCTTCAGTTATAGCCTTTTTAGCAATTAGTGTTTTATATTGTGGCATCTGTTCTCTATTATGTGTTTCGGCTATTTCGTTTTGGGGATTAAGTACCCCAAATCACTTTATTTCCAATTGGACAACTCTATGGAAAGGTGATTTAATAGGCACTATCCTTATAACTCCTTTTCTAATATCTTGGTTCTATCGTCATCACATAAAAATTATTTCAACATCACTTTTAGAAGCAATTTTATTAGGATTAGCTACAGTATTAGTTTGTGTCCTAATTGCATATGACCATCCAAATGATCAGTATCTATTCATTATAATATTATTATGGGCCTCATTTCGTTTTAGAATTAGAGGAGTATCGATCTTGGCCTCCATGTTTGCCCTTTTATCATCAATATATGGATACCTCGGTTATGGTTCATTTGTAATTGTCAATTCCGAAGATTCACTGATCAACATTAATCCTTTTTTTGGACTAAGTACAGTAATTGCTTTGATACTGTCTGGTTTCTATTCTGATTATTTGCACAGAAAACTAGATATCTAAAACATAATCATTACAATTCTAACAAATTAGAAACTTCACTAGAAATAATGGAGCTTTTTTCACATCTATAAGTTCTATTATGGGCATGTCCCTGCGGGTCGGGCTGTCCATTGTATTCCCGCTTAACAAAAACTACGGCAAAAAGCCTTGTTTTTCTAAATCGCGAGATGCCATTTCCATCCCTCATGCAAGGACGTTTTCAGAACAGCATTTAATTGTTGTTATTGATTCAAGTTTAGATCTGCTCCATAAACAAAAAAAACAGCCCCAAAGAGGAGCTGTTTTTATACTTTCGAAGTAAGTTGTGTCTTTCAAAAACAATCCAATTAAACTAATTAATTTAATTTACCGTTGCCACATTTTGGTTCTTCATTTTAAGATCCCCCTTGTAGACCTCGGCCACGGATTTTCTAGACAATGTAGACACCTCGTTGGTGATCACAATCTCATGGATCACTTTCTTTAGGTTGGTTTCCACCTCCAAAAAGTAAACCCCTTCAGGAAATTCCTCTAGGCTGTAGGTTTTCAAAATCCCTCCTTTGCCCGTGGCAGTCTCAGAATAGATTACATTATGGAATTTATCGTAGATCGTTACATTGGCTTTCTGAATCTCATTCACAGAAAAACTAATTTCTTTACCAGTTCCTTTTTTTACGTTAAGTAAAAAATCACCGTCGATTGCATAGGTACTCATTGTAGTCATCGCTACCAAAACTACCAGACTAAGTTTTAAAATCGCTTTCATAATACTGTTGTTTTAAATTAGTAATTATTTCTATTGCTAAAGTAAAACGATTATTTATCGAGGAGCGCAACTGTATTTTCCGATGTAGCTGCTATTTTAACCTTACGAAAACGATGTATGGCTTGTTATGGTAATTCAGTATAGGGGATCAAGAACAAAACCTGGGGAGGAAATGTCAAAATAAAATAAGAGCTTTGTAATCTAAGAATTAGAGATGACTCCTATAGACCTTTTAAAATTTATGCTACCTGATTTTTTAGTAGATCACTTTGAAGTGATTTCCGCTACTAACACAGAAGAAATATTACACTTGTATTTTGAGGAGAAAATCAAACCTCCACAAGAGTTTAATGCATTTGAACTGGTATCAAAAGGCTTTCAGGATGAGATTACGATGAGATTAC
>NZ_JBFUBE010000040.1:0-11381 GCF_056405915.1 Flavobacterium sp. P1_E4 | reverse complement strand
GGACTTATAGCGTCTTCTAAACTAGAAAAACGCATCTGATGACGGGAAATTCCTGTGATATGCTGCATTCTTAAAAATACGAAAATTCCTGTTTTGACACAACTTTTTTGTTATATTTGGTGATATACAAACGGAGGTTTTTTCACAGACTGACGTTAGTTGCAAGTACTACTAACGAATGAACATATCAAGTTGATGAAATATAAAATTAAAATCCCTAAACCTTGTAATGAAAATTGGAGTAAAATGACTCCAACAGAAAGAGGTATGTTTTGTTCAAATTGTAGAAAAGAAGTAATTAATTACCAATATTATTCCGATAATCAACTTTTGAAAAGTTTAAATGAAAGTGAAAAAATTTGTGGAAGGTTTTCACCAAATCAAATTGATAAAGAAATAAGCTCATTAGAAACAAATCGTTTTCATCGAATTGGATTGCTACTTGGTTTTTCATCTTTGTTTCTATCAACACCTCTTTATTCACAAAATGAAAAGTCAAAAACAGAAATTATTGAAAATAAATCAGATGATGCACTGAAACAAAAAAGCTCAGATGAGTTTATAGAGTTTTACGGTAAAATAATGGAAAAGCCTAGAAATAATAATGAGAACAGCTACCCTATTCCAGGAGTCAACATTATTCAAAAAGGCACAAAAAATATTGTGCAATCAAATTTTGATGGAGACTTTAAAATCAAAATTCCAATTGATGATTTTAAAGATAAAGTTGTTCTTGTTTTTAATTATATAGGAATGGAAACAAAAGAAGTAGAAGTTTTTAAAACAAAAAACAACCTAAAAATAGAAATGATTTTAAGTGATGTATTAATGGGCGAAGTTATAATTGTCAAAACTAAGAAAAAAAATATTTTTACAAGAATTGGAAATCTATTCAAATAGAGAATACCAGCTATTACAACGGATTTGAGCAAAAGGCTTAATAGAAATTTGGTTTTGTATTTGCGCTATTTTGGCAAATCCGAAGAATGGGCTTAATTTAGTCCCAAACCCGCTTTAGTATCAGAACGTTAGTACCAAGGAACTTAAAAACAGAAAATGAATTACAAAATAATTAAGCAGATAAAATCGATTATAGTAATTGTTATTCTAATATTTCCCTTAATTGGTTTTTCACAAAAAGACACAAATAAAACTGTGATTAATAGTTTTTCAAAAGAAAGAAAAGACATTCCAGCTAAAATAGTTAGTAATAAAACAATTGGATTAGTAGATACAATTCCAGCTTTAATTAAGTGTAAATTTTTAGATGATAAAAACAGAGGAATTGAATTAACAAGGATAACTATTACAAATTTAGAATTATGTAAAACTTTTTTATTTGAACTAGATTTGTTAAAAACTGATGATTTTGGTTATTATAGTATTTATTTAAAACCCGCTAACTATTCTCTTTTATTTCACGATAACACATATGGCAAGTTAAAAATTGATTCGTTAAAATTAACATCAGGACAAATACAAGAAATTATTGTTAATCTTGGCTCAAGAATTGTAATTGAAGAATGGAAAACAATTCAAGCTGAAACATTTCATTTAAAATCTGAAAAAAGTAATTAAAGCCGAAAATGAAGCCAGCCACTAACCTCAATTCAACGGATTTGGGCAATTGGCTTAATGGAAAGTTGGTTTTGTATTTGAAAGTTTTGGTAAACCCTAATAATGGGTTATTTTAATCCCACCCACCCCGTATTATCAGAACTTAGCGGTCATACGGTCGCACAGAATAATCTAATTAAAAAACAGCCTTTTTTTTAAAATCAAAAAAATCATTTAAAATAAAAACAAAAAAAGTATCACATAGTTGATATGTTAACTATATTTGTGTCAAACAAATTTATATGAATATTAAAAACCCAACTGGAACAGTACTTTATTCAATTGAACAAGCAATTAAAGAATATCGAAAAATATCACAGAAAAATATTTCCAAAATTGTAAAGGACATTACCGTAGACCAATGTTTAATTTTAATAATACTTCACAACGATGCCACTATTTATCAAAATGAATTGGCAAATCTTATATTTAAAGACAAAGCCTCAGTCACAAGAATGATAGAATTAATGGTAAAAAAAGAATACCTGATTAGAGCTATTGATACAGAAGATAGAAGAAAATTCAATCTTGAAGTAACTGAAAAAGGTAAAAAAACTCTTGAGTTAATAACCCCAGTAATTAAACTAAACCGAGAAACAGCTTTAAATGGTCTGTCGTTGGAAGAAATAGCATTATTAGATAAAATGCTCAGTAAAATAATAATTAATTGTAAATAAAATGAATAGAATCTACCAAATAGCTAAATCGTCACAAATTTTAATATTTCTACTTTTCCCAGCATTAATTTTTGGACAAAAAGATGTATCAACTAATCTTGCAAAATATATGCAAGCACAGGTTGAAATAAACGGTTTTAGTGGAACAGTCCTGGTTACAAAAAACGGTTCTATTTTATTAAAAAAAGCATATGGTTTAGCAGATTACGAGTGGAATATTAAAAACACTATAGATACTAAATTTCAGTTGGCTTCGGTAACAAAACAATTTACAGCAACGGCTATTCTTCTATTAGTAGAAAAAGGGAAATTGTCACTTAATGATAAGCTAAGTAAATTTTTTCCAGATTATCCAAAAGGCGATAGTGTTACTATTCATATGTTATTATCTCATTCTTCAGGGCTTGCTATGGGATTTAAAGAATTGGCAACAAGCACCATTAGCGTTGATTCTGCCTATTCTGAAATAAAAAAAATGCCTTATGAATTTTCACCAGGAACTAAAACAGCATATAGCAATATTGGCTACTACTTGTTAGCTAAGATTATAGAAAAAGTCTCAGGTGAGAAGTACGCAGTTTTTTTAAGAAAAAATATATTTGAAAAAGCAGGAATGAAGAATACGGGTGTCAGTAATAATGATTCGATAATCTCAAAAAAAGCAAAGGCTTATTGTCGAACAGAAAAAGGATTTATCCACAATCCCTATATCAATTGGGAAGTCAATGTAGGCCATGATGGTGTATATTCCACCGTTGAAGATTTGGCTTTATGGGACAATGCACTATACGGAACAACTATCTTATCTGCAGAAATGAAGAAACTAATGTTTACTCCCTATAGCTCTGAAAATTGGGGATATGGATTTATAATTAATCCATTTTATAATCATGGACATCAACTTATTGCTCATGACGGAGGTTTTTTTGGCACAATGACTTCTTTTAACCGATTTACAGATGACAAACTTTTCGTGACTGTACTTTCTAATAACGAATCATTTTCATACATAATAGCTTATGGACTTTCAGCAATAGCACTGCAAAAAGAAGTAGAACTTCCATACAAACATTATCAAACTAAAATAGATACTACATTATATGATAAATATGTAGGCAAGTATGATAAAATTGAAATATTAAAAATTGACGGTAAACTTTATTATAATAGTGTAGAAATGGAACTCATACCTGAGTCAAAAACAAAATTTTTTAGAGCGGACAATAACGACAGAACAATTGAATTTATTCAAGACAAATCAAATATTTACAATTCTATAATTTTGACAAAAGGAGGAGTGAAAGAAGTAGTAAAAAGAAATTTTCAATAAAAAAGCACGTACCACTAATACAGGTTTTACCCCCGCTATGCATTCTTTGATAAAAAATATTGTGTAACAAAAGTTACTGTACAACCTCAATTTCTGTTGTAAATTTGCATTACAAAACAATATCCATTAAAGTAAACAATATGACTTTAGAAAATATAATAAAAGAGCAACAATGTACGATTGTAGATGTACGAACTCGAGAGGAATTCAGCGGTGGACACGTTGTTGGGTCGGTCAATATCCCACTAAACGAAATTCAAGAGCGATTTGAAGAAATACAAAACCTAAAATCGCCGTTGGTGCTTTGTTGCGCCTCCGGAAACCGAAGCGGACAAGCGCAGCATTATCTTTCTCAAAACGAAATCGACTGCCACAATGGAGGTTCATGGCTGGATGTCAATTATTTTCAATCCAAATAATAAACAAAATGCTAAATAAACTAAAACAAATATTCGGCTTCGGATCTACTGTAGATTATGCAGCACTTGTAAAACAAGGTGGCATTATTCTAGATGTACGAAGCAAGGTTGAATATGCCAGCGGACATATAGAAGGTTCCATAAATATCCCCGTAGATATTTTGAAAAATAGTTTATCTCAACTGAAAGACAAAAACAAACCCATTATCACTTGTTGTGCTTCGGGAATGAGGAGTGCAAGGGCAAAAAACATCCTCAAAACTCATGGCTACACTGATGTTCATAATGGTGATGGGTGGAGAAGCTTACAAAGCAAAATATAAATCGATTCCTTTTTAATCACTAAATATCTGGTTTAACGACAGCGTGAGGGATAGAAGCAAGCTACCGAAGTAGCTCGGATAGCCCGACAGCATAAGGAAAAGGGGCGACTAATCGATACCATTAGTCAGCCCCTTTTTCTTATGGTGGCACGCCCAGATAATTTGGAAAGCTAAATTCATCGCGAAAAACTTATTCTATTTCATTTCACAAAAGAGTCCAAAGATTCAAACAGAAAAGTCTAAATTTGAATAAAACTGACTAAAAAATGAACTTAGCACAAAAACTAGGATATCCAAAAGATGCCAAATTATTGATCATACATGCCGATGACGCAGGATTATCACTTTCTGAAAACCGAGCGACCATACAAGCCCTCAAAAACGGAATGATCAATTCCTACAGTGTAATGGTGCCTTGCCCGGGTTTTAATGAAATAGCAACATTCGCTAAAGACAATCCTCATTTTGACAGCGGAGTTCACTTAACCTTAACTTGCGAGTGGGAAAATTATAAATTCGGTCCTATTTTACCCATTTCCGAAGTGTCGAGTTTAGTCGATCAAAATGGTCATTTTTATAAAAACAGAACCGATTTTAAAAATAACGCAAAAGCAGAGGAAGTTAAAAAAGAACTGACTGCTCAAATCGAAAAAGCATTACAATCAGGATTGCAGCCCACACATCTCGATTCGCATATGTGCAGTGTAGCTGTAACTCCAGATTTTTTGGAAATTTATATCCATTTAGGCAAGACCTACAATTTACCAGTTTTCATAAACAAAGCATTCATTGAGTCCATAAGTTTGTCTAATGAACCGTATGATTACAAAGATGTTCTTTTATCAGACAATCTTTGTATTGGAAATTTTGCAGATTTTGAAAAAGGGATGCTTCGAAGTTCTTACGAAAAACATTTAGATGATTTAAAACCAGGTTTCAATGTGTTTCTGCTTCATCCCGCTTACAACGATGCTGAAATGCAAGAAATTACAATAAACCATCCTAATTTTGGATCCGAATGGAGACAAATCGATTTTGATTATTTCACTAGCCTTGAATGTAAATTAAAACTTGAAGAAAACAAAATCCAGCTAATCACTTGGGGAGCCTTAAAAAATCTCATCAAATAGATTTTCAAATATTTGAACTTTGCCTCTATAGACACCAAAATTTCATTATTGGAATTTCAATTTTCAAATTTTAACCAACTTTATTTATAGAATTTGTTTTTTATCCAAATTTAATCTTTGATTCATAAGATTTACTCCAAAATCACTTGTCTTAAGCCAAAATAAAAATTACTTTTGCTGCAGTTTAACTTTTACACACAAAATGAAGCCTAACACACAACAATTAAACGATTTAACTATCCAAGTAAGAAGAGACATTCTTCGTATGGTTCACGCTGTTAATTCAGGTCACCCAGGAGGGTCTCTTGGTTGCACCGAATTTTTAGTGGCCTTGTACCAAAATCTTATGGATCGCAAAGAAGGATTTGACATGGACGGAATTGGAGAAGACTTGTTCTTCCTTTCAAACGGACATATTTCACCTGTATTTTACAGCGTTTTGGCAAGAAGCGGTTATTTTCCGGTAAAGGAATTAGCCACCTTCCGTTTAATCAACACAAGACTACAAGGGCACCCAACAACTCATGACAATTTACCTGGAGTACGTATTGCTTCTGGTTCATTGGGACAAGGGTTATCTGTGGCAATTGGTGCGGCTCAGGCTAAAAAACTAAACAATGACAATCATATCGTTTACACACTTCACGGTGATGGTGAATTACAGGAAGGCCAAAACTGGGAAGCGATTATGTATGCATCTGCTAAAAAAGTAGATAATATTATCGCAACTGTTGACCTTAACGGAAAACAAATTGACGGTACTACTGACGAAGTTTTGGCAATGGGAAGCATTCGCGCTAAATTCGAAGCTTTTGATTGGGAGGTTATTGAAATTACCAAAGGAAATGACATTGAAGCGATCATTGGAGGAATGAATGAAGCAAAAGCGAGAACCGGAAAAGGAAAACCAGTTTGTGTATTACTTCATACCGAAATGGGTAACGGTGTTGATTATATGATGTACAGTCATGCTTGGCATGGTAAAGCACCGAATGATGCACAACTTGCAAATGCTTTAGAACAAAATTATAATACTGGAGGTAATACAGACTATTAAAAATGCTTTATGCTTTATGCTTTAAGCACTATGCTTATTGCCTATAGCTTATTGCTTATAGCTTTAAAAAAAAATGAAAAAATATACAAATACAGGAAGTAAAGATACTCGTTCGGGTTTTGGAGCGGGAATGACTGAATTAGGTCAAAAGAATGAAAACGTTGTGGCACTTTGTGCTGATTTAATTGGATCATTAAAATTTGATGATTTCAAGAAAAATCACCCAGAGCGTTTTTTCCAAATTGGAATTGCAGAAGCAAACATGATTGGAATTGCAGCAGGATTAACTATTGGAGGGAAAATTCCTTTCACTGGAACTTTTGCTAACTTTTCTACGGGAAGAGTTTATGACCAAATTCGTCAATCTGTTGCTTATTCAGATAAAAATGTAAAAATCTGTGCTTCTCACGCAGGATTGACTCTTGGAGAAGATGGAGCTACACACCAAATCTTGGAAGACATTGGATTAATGAAAATGTTACCTGGAATGACTGTAATCAACACTTGTGATTACAACCAAACAAAAGCGGCTACATTAGCTCTTGCTGATCACCATGGTCCAGCTTACTTGCGTTTTGGCCGTCCGGTTGTGCCTAATTTCATGCCAGCTGACGAGCCTTTCGTTATTGGAAAAGCTATTCTTTTAAACGAAGGTACTGATGTGACAATTGTTGCCACAGGACATTTGGTTTGGGAAGCTCTTATTGCTGCTGAAGCTTTGGAAGCAAAAGGTATCTCTGCTGAAGTAATCAATATCCACACCATTAAACCATTGGACGAAGAAGCGATTCTAAAATCATTGGCAAAAACCAAATGTATTGTTACTGCTGAAGAGCATAACATCCTTGGAGGTCTTGGAGAAAGCGTTTCTAGAGTATTAGCATTGCACCAACCTGCTCCACAAGAGTTTGTAGCAGTTAATGACAGCTTTGGAGAATCTGGAACACCAGACCAATTAATGGAGAAATACAAATTGAACAATCAAGCGATTGTTGAAGCTGTAGAAAGAGTGATCAAAAGAAAGTAATCTTTCACTATAAATATAAAATCCCATCTCGTTGTAAAAAATGAGATGGGATTTTTTTTATGCTTCTATTCTGATTTAATTTGGATTGAAGGAAGCACACAGATTTTACTTTTGTCGTCATTTAAAAAAGCAAAAACTTAAAGTTACGGGAAGTAATTATGAAATTGGAGCAAATGAACACTACATAATCTATATATGAGTTTTTTTTTTTTAGAATTTCAAGAATAAGTGAGTCATGGCAGCGATTTGCCGGTCAACTTTTTTCAGGAACAGATGAACAAAAAAAATCTCATTCGATTGGAATGAGATTTTTATATTATTGATTCACATAATGACAAGTTTTATCCAAATACCTTTTTTTCTTTCTGTCAGAAGTCGGATTCCCCGAACAATCAGGAATTAAATCATAAGGGTAATTTACCCCATTTATATCCTTAATTTCTCCTTTTGTAGCGTAACCATCACCATCATCATCATAATCATAATAATCAGGAATTCCATCTCCGTCTGAATCATCCGGATTAGGAACTCCGCTTGCAAAAGTATACATATATCTGTCCCCATCATCTTCCTGAAAAGAAAGAATACCATCTGGATCACGATATGAACCACTAGGAGGAGAATTAATCTCATGATCGTATCTTTTTAAACTATATAATTTAATACTAAACATCAACGGAGAATAAGCTGGAATTTTATCCTGAACTTGATTATAATACCCCATCCCAGAAGGAAGAAACATTACCCCTACCCCAAAATCATTATATACTATTGTACCGGTACCGTCAGGATTTGAAGAAACCCAACCTGTCATAAATTGAGGAAAACCTTCAGACCATCCACGAATAACACCCACTCCCCCATCATGATTCGAACCATCAAGATTAAATAATACTTGTCCATTATTAGAAGAATCAAATACCGTTCCAGCATCATCCAATAAAGTCCCCTTGTAACCAGCATATACACCATCAACATTACAAGGATATTCACCTCCAGCATTCAGGGTACTATTTCTAACTCCTTCCCTGATTAATAAAGTGTATATTTTATAAGTAACACCCCCCAGAGGAGAACCTAATTCATTTTTAGTATTTACATCTCTACTGGTTAATCTTGGAAGTGATGTGCTATTTAAATAAGAATATAAAGATTTTTGTGTTGCAGGATTGTCAATTTTTTTGATTATCACATCCTGATCTTCCGGTAAACCTGGCTTATCAACAACTTCGCTAATATAATGCGTTTTTAAATAATTATATATGGCTAAACTATCTTTCGGATATTGCTCAGCAAATGGTTTTGGCGGAGTTATATCTATGTTATCATCATTTTTATTACATGAACTTACAGTAATAACTGTTACAATCAATAAAATAAAATAAAATTTAATTTTGTTCATTATTGGATATGGTTTAAGTCGCAAATATACATTAATGATTTACTTTTGTAAAGTATTTAACTTTGATTTTAGAAATTTCATGAGAATAGACAAATATTTATGGTGTGTTCGGTATTACAAAACCAGAAATATGGTAACCGAGGCTTGCAAAAAAAATCACATTACTGTAAATGGTATTGTTGCCAAGCCATCTAAAGAGGTTTTTCCTACCGATAAAATTACTTTTAGAAAAGATCAAATCACACAAATAATCACCGTTCTTGACATCCCCGATAATCGTGTGGGTGCCAAACTCGTTGATATCTATAGAAAAAACGAAACTCCTGCCGAAGCTTATGCCCATTTAGAATTATTAAAACTTTCAAAAGAGCACTATAGAAAAACCGGAACTGGAAGACCAACAAAAAAAGACCGAAGAGATATTGATGAATTTGGAAATGAAATAAAAGATGAAGACGAAGTGGACTAAAATATTCTGTTTCAGTTTCCAGTTTTGAAACCAGATTTAATCACATAAAATTCGTCTAACTTTTTTATCTTTGAAAAAAATAACAATACGCCATGAGCAAAAATATTATTCTTACCAATCAACAAATTGAACATACCACCAAAAGAATAGCTTACCAAATCTATGAAACTTTTGTAGAGGAAGAAGAAATTGTGATTGCTGGAATTACAACAAATGGTTTTATTTTTGCCGAAAAGATTGCTCAAGTATTGACAACTATTTCACCTATCAAAATTTCGCTTTGCGAAGTACAAATCAGCAAAGAAAACCCAAAACTTCCAGTGACGACCTCCCTAACAAAGGAACAATACAGTAATAAAGGATTAGTGCTTGTAGATGATGTATTGAGCTCTGGAACTACTTTAATATATGCAGTAAGACATTTTCTTGATGTTCCTTTAAAAAAGTTTAAAACCGTTGTTCTTGTTGACAGAAATCACAAAAAATTTCCGATTAAAGCCGATTTTAAAGGAATATCACTTTCTACTTCCCTATTAGAACATGTAGATGTTGTTTTTGACAACAATGGCGATAGTTATGCCAGTTTAAGCTAATAGGTTTAAAATATCATTTACCGTTTCCTCGATAGATTTATCATCAACATTCACTTTATATTGTGCGTGATTGTAATAAAAACTTCTATCAAAAAGGTGTTTTGCTATAAACTCCTTCATTTCCTCTTCACTTTTGTCCGCAATAAGCGGTCTTTTGCTCTTATTAGACACCAATCTATTAAATAACGTATCAATTGATGCTTTCAAATAAATAGACGTCACACCATCTCCTATTAACAATTCATGATTATTGGCATAACAGGGGGTTCCTCCTCCTAAACCAATAATATTTTTACCTGGATTATTTAACAATTCTAGAAAATAAGTATGTTCTAATTTTCTGAAATGAATTTCACCATGATTTTCGAAAATCTGTTTTATGGACATTTTTTCATTTTTTTCGATATATTCATCGAGATCAACATAGGGAATAGAGATCATTCCCGAAAGTTTTTGAGCAATTGTAGACTTACCACAACCCATATACCCTAATAATATAATTTTTTTCATTTGAATAAGACCTTACATATTAAGGCGTTAAGAGTTTTTAATTAAAAAAGACAAATTTATAATAATTTTACTTGGAAACTTCGAAAAAAAGTCCCTATATTTGCACCCGCATTCAAGAAACGAAATGACTCGATAGCTCAGTTGGTAGAGCACATCACTTTTAATGATGGGGTCCTGGGTTCGAGCCCCAGTCGGGTCACAAATTATGTGATCAAAACATAAGTTTCTTGAAGCATGACTCGATAGCTCAGTTGGTAGAGCACATCACTTTTAATGATGGGGTCCTGGGTTCGAGCCCCAGTCGGGTCACAAAAGGTCGAGTAATTTATTACTTGACCTTTTTTTTTAAGGCCACGTGGAGAAACGGTAGACTTGCCATCTTGAGGGGGTGGTGCTCGTAAGGGCGTGTGGGTTCAAATCCCACCGTGGTCACATTAGAAGCCTACTTACAGGTATCACAAAGGTTTAAATAAACATTTTCATCAATGTCTTGAGAAATGTTTATTTAAACCTTTTTTTATTTAATTACTTCCTTACTATTTTAAAAATCAAGAGATCAAATTCAAAATAAATTGAGAATTAAGGGATCAGGTGCAAAAGTTGGGGATTATGCAAAAAGATTAGATAATCTGAACAAGAAAAAATCTATATTTCTCACTCCTCTAAATTGACTTCTAAAAGCTTTTATTTTTGCATTGAAAGATTCGGCAGAAGCATTTGTACTTCTGTTATCAAAATAGTTTAAGATTGACTTGTAATTAAAAGTTATGGTATTAAGCAGAATATTAAAGTTTTTAAAGCCTGATTCTTCTACATTTCTATACCAA
>NZ_JBFUBE010000039.1:0-12917 GCF_056405915.1 Flavobacterium sp. P1_E4 | reverse complement strand
AACGTTCTGGCACTACAGCGGGTTTGGGGTTAAATTAAGCCCTATTTTCGGATTTGCCAAATCTTCCCAATTACAAGACCAACTTACCATTAAGTCAAATGCCCAAATCCGTTGTAGTGGCTGTTGGTGGGAGTTTTTTTATTCTTTTGGCATTTTCTTTCTAAATTCATCATACAAGTTCCAATTTTTGTCAGTGATGATTTCAAAATCGAAAGGGCGTTGCTTCCCTGAATTTTTTATCAATTTGATTGCTTCTGTCGCACCAATTTTATCATTAGTAACAATATAGAAATTTCTCATTCCTTTATGTGTATCACGGAAAACATAATAGTTTTTGATTTTATTTTGTGTCAAATTATCTTCKATAAAAAACTCAAACTTGTCCAATTCATCAAGTTCTTCGTTTGTAGGCAACATAACTGTATCATCTTTTTTATATGTGGTTGTAATTTTAATGAAATTGCAAAATTCTTCTTTATGAGGAAATCGATCAAATGCTGTATTTCCAATTAGTAAGCAAGGAAAATTGTCTTTTTGGAAGTCAAGAGTTTTAAATTCCTCTGGAACTGCATATGTATTTCGTTCAATTGCTTTGCTTTTGTCTACATTACCAACGTCAAAACCATCGTATGTAATTTGGTATTTATCGGCTATTTTATAGAGTTCTTCATCTAGTTCATATAAACTTTTTGCATTATGAGTTTCTTTCCTTTCTAAATGTAACCAATAATTTTTGTCGTCTGTTTGATAAATTTCAACGAATGCAAATTTCTCGCTTTTTAATTCTTTTGCTACTTGGTCAAATTTGTCTTTTTTGTTTGAGGTAAAAAAATATCCCCAAAGCATTGTCGTGTTTGTATTAACTCCGTTTGATTTCATATTAGAGAACATTTCTTCTATTTTTTCTAATGAAATTTCGGCCGATTTTGTTTGTGATTTAGAGTTGCCACAACCAAAAAGGCTTAATATAAATGTCCACATAATTATTTTTTTCATTTTGTAAATTTCTTGTCTATACTTTTCGTTTGTAAAATTCCCACCAACGTTCTGGCACTACAGCGGGTTTGGGGTTAAATTAAGCCCTATTTTCGGATTTGCCAAATCTTCCCAATTACAAGACCAACTTACCATTAAGTCAAATGCCCAAATCCGTTGTAGTAGCTGTTATAGCCACTTATTTTTGTTGTGCCGTTACTGGGTCTGCTATGCACCGCCAAGCTCTCTGATTTTTGCTTCTATTTGTTTGTTGTATTCTTCTAATTGTTGTTTGTATTGGCTCGTATCTTCCGAAATTGCTTTGTAAAGTAATTCATAACTCTTAATTCGAAGTTCGCAATATTCTTTCAAAATCCTGTTACGTTCTTGTATTTCAAGTGGTAAATCCAATTCTTTAAAACTGTCAATTAGCCTGATATTTTCATTCCAGTAATAAATTCCTCTGTCTTTAATTCCGTAAAGTATTTTGTCGTTAGGTGTGTTTGATGGCAAATTATAAACTTCTAATGCCATTTGTTCCATTGAAACAAATTCTTTGATTTTTGCATCGTATGTTCCAAGGTCGTTAGGTATTTTTTTGTAAACAACAAAAGAAGATGCAAGAATTAGAATTGTCAATAAACCAATTGTCCCAAATTTCAATTTATCCTCATCTGGTTTTTTTAGACTTGGAATTAAAGTATATCCAATAATAAGTCCGCCAATCAAACCTCCAATGTGGGCTGCATTGTCAATACCGTCTTTAAGTCCATTAATTAAATTGTAACCAACAAAAACCGCAATACTTGTTAGTAAGGTTTTCCGAGCCGTTTTCTCAATTAAATCAGTTGTCAGCATAGCAAGAAAAACACCATACATACCAAATATTGCTCCCGATGCACCGGCACTTATGGTTAGGTCGTGCCACCATAAACTTGCAATACTTGCAGTAATTCCTGTTAGCAGGTAAGCGGAAATAAATCTTGTCCTTCCTAAAAGTGGTTCCAATAAAACACCAATATAAAGCAAGGCATACATATTCATTAGGAGGTGAAAAATACCAATATGCAAAAAACAATTTGTTATCAGTCGCCACCATTGGCCGTCCAAGGTTAATGGACGGAAGTTTGCTCCCCAATTCAATAAGCCTTGATTGCCTGGCAAAATTATATTTACGCCACTAATTACCATTAAAATGAAAATTATAATATTCAAGTCTAATAGAATTGGTGTAATAAAAAAACCTTCTGTTGGCTTGAAAATAGAAAAGAAATCTTTGATTTGTTCAGTTGTTGTTGCGGGAGGCAACTTCAAAATATCTTCTTCTTGTGAAACAAGTTGTTCGTTTAGTTCTTGATATTTTGTGTCAAGTTCTTCTTTTGATAAGATTGCTTTTAGTTCTTCTAAACGGGTAACGAAATTGGTTACATTTTTCTTGTTTTTGCCCCAATCCATCATTTCGCTTCCTGTCGATGCACTTTTAATAGTAGCAATCCCATCTTCTATTTTGATTTTTATTTCAGCGTTCCAAGAAAACATTCCGTTGTCGGTATAAGCAATAAGCCCGCTATTGCTAATGTAGCCAACTTTCCAATTTATTTTTGTTGCTGTCTCGTTTGCAAGCACAAGAAATTGTTGTTGCGTCAGATCGTTAAGAAAAATGTCCTCAATGTGTTTTGGTGTAAATCCTACTGCCATATTTTAATATTGTCTGTTAGTTGTTCTGTATTTCGTCATCCTATAATTGGCTATAATGTTCTGGTACTACAGCGGGTTTGGGACTAAATTAAGCCCATTCTTCGGATTTGCCAAATCATTCAAATACAAAACCATTTTCCCATTAAGCCAATTGCCCAAATCCGTTGTAGTAGCTGTTAGGTAGCGTAACTTTATGTGCAAACCTTTTCTGTTTCCATTCTGATTTTCTTGAATAGATTATCTATGGTTTGTTAACTGCCGTTTTATTGTTAAATAATGATTTGAATACTTCTTCTTTTTTCTTCGTAAACAAATCTTCTAAAGTCGCAATTTTTTTGTTTTTAAATTTAATTCGTTTCTTACTTTCTTTTTTCTCATAAGTATATCCATAAAATTTTCCTTCACTATTTTTTTCCAAGTAGTCGAACTGATATTTTTGATGAAAGTAATAGTTTCCAATTGGACTTTTTGAAACATAAAGTAAAACAGTTTCATAATTCGAAAATGCGGGATTTCCATAATGGTCATAAGCCACAAAATCAATAGTGTCGATTTTCGGATTATTAAAAACATTTTTTATTATCATATATTTACAACGATAACCGCCGTCCATAATGTAGGACTTTTTAATTATTGTCTCTCCGCTTACTGAGTCATAAACTTTCTGTTCAATTTGTTCTTTGTTTGGGTCAAATTCAATTACAGATATTTTTTTTCCAACAAAAGCGAATAAATTTACTCCTTCATTTTCCCCATAGTAATCATTTAGTTGCTTTGGAGCTGAACATCCAAATAAGATGATTAGAGTTAAAATAAAGATATAGTTTCTCATAAAATCGAGTGCTGATTTTCTTAGTTATACTACCTAACGTTCTGGCACTACAGCGGGTTTGGGATTAAATTAAGCCCTATTTTCGGATTTGCCAAATCATCCCAAATACAAGACCATTTTTCCATTAAGCCAAATGCCCAAATCCATTGTAGTGGCTGTTGTGTGTAGTTATTTTTCTACGATTAAACTTTTATCAGATTCTAATTCTATCATACTTATCTCACCGCCTAAATAATAAGAAGGTATATTTCCTCGAATTCCTAATCTGTATATTCCAATTCCTGAAAGTCTTTTTTCTTCTCTGCCGTCTGGAATTAACCTAAATTTAGAGAAGTATGGCTTTTCAATTTTTACGTAATCGCTTTGAATATTGAAGCAATTATATAATAGTTCAACTCCTGTAAAAAAGCCAGTTTTATTTTCTATTAAAATTGGTTTTTTAAATGATAATTGCTGACTCATAGGGACAATAATAATTTTGGATTCTTTTAATCCGTCAAGTTCTTCTATTTTTATTCCATTTAACTGAATATAATTGCTAAAATCATTTATATTTTCGAAAGGTTGATTTGTCCAGAATAATTCATCAATACAATTTAATCTCATAGGAAGAAAAGGTTTATGAAGTTCTATTTCTTTTTTAGATAATTCTAACGAATATTGAAATTCTGCTTTTTTTACAAAAAAATCTTTTGAAACGCTATAATAACCAATGGTTTTCCGGTTGATATTTTCGGAAATATCATCTTTGTTTAATATCAAGAAGGATACTTCACTTTTATCAAACATCAAAATTTGTATTCTATAATCCCAAAAATTATATATGTCTCCATTTTTCATTATTATTCTGATTTTCTGATAATTACACACAACGTTCTCGCGCTACACGCGGTTTGGGTCTAAATTAGCGTTAATTTTCGGATAAGCCAAAACTTTCAAATACAAACCAATATTCCCATAAAGCCAAATGCCCAAATCGCTTGTAGCGTGTGTTAGCTGTAGTCTTTGTTTTTATTCAGGTTCAAAATTGAATAAAGTGTTTGAATCATAAAATTCAAATTTTGCTTTTTTAAACATTGAACTGATTCTGTTTTTTTCTGCTTTAAGTTCTCCAATAGTTTGCCAATCTTCAACTCTTATAGATATTGCAATATTGTCATAACTTTTATCAATTATTTTTACAATATGCGCATCTTGTTCGCTTAAAGATTGTCCAAATATGACTAGAGTTCTATTTTCATTTTTTTCAAGTTGATTTAAACAATAAGTTAAATATGAATTACTTTGAATTGCTTTTAATTTAGTTTCAGATTTACCTTCGCTAATAAATAATGGATATTTATTTAAGGAGATTTCTTTTGTAATAGAATCTAATAACCATCCATTTTTTGGTCTTTTTATTTTATATGTTGTCAATCCTTCTTCAAAAAGAAATAATGCACCGTGAAGATAATAAATGTGATTTTTCTTCATAACATCGGGTTCATTAAAATAATTATATTTGTCTGATGAACTTAAGAACATATGATCGCCAAATTTTCTTGTTTCTAAAATAATATAGTACAAAAAAAGATCATAGTTAGTTGTAAAGATTTGATTAAATTCTAAAAACTGTCCACTAATCCATTTTATAAGATTATAATTTACTGCGATTGGTTTAGGGTGAATTTTATTAATTGAATTTATAAGACCTTCTCTTATTTCAGTTTTATATATATCGAAAGAATTGTATTCCACTTCGATAGTTTCACAAACTGTTTTGGCAATTTCAAGACTTTCTAATATTTGCTCAAAATTTTTAGTTTGAAAAGCATCAAAAAGTTTTTTGGATATATCTGTTGAGTTTTGAATGAAAAACTCATACAAGTACTTATAACGAAGAGAAGAGCTAAAATTTATGCTGAAGCCGTTCCCTAAAAGTATGGAAGATGATTGAAAATCCTTTTTAATCCAATCCCATTGTCTTATTCCTTCAGCATTTAATTCTTCAACTGTAAATTTCATTTTTAGATTGTTTTTTGGTAAGATTACAGCTAACGTTCTGGCACTACAGCGGGTTTGGGATTAAATTAAGCTCTATTTTCGGATTTGCCAAATCATCCCAAGTACAAAACCATCTTTCCATTAAGCCCAATGCCCAAATCCGTTGTATTGGCTGTTGGTGGCTGTGTTTTTATTCAGTTGGTACAGTAAGCTCTTCAGTTTCTGTATTAAACTCTTCATCAATTCTGTGTTGTTTCAGTTTCCATAACCAATAAATTCCACCTAATGGAATTCCAAAAGTCCAAACTGAACCAAGAAAACCCATAAAACTAAAACTGATACCAAAGAGAAATTGAAAGTTTAAAAATTTAAATGAAAGTCCTTCTACAGCAGAATATGAAATGGCTGGTACATTGAAAAATAAAATTGCTAGATATTTCAACCATTTTTTTGATAATGTACTTTTCTTAATTTCTCTGATTGCATAAATATTGAAAAGTAAGATTGATAAAGGCAAAATACCAAATAACCAAAATATAATCATATTCGGTTTTGGAGCTTTGACCTCAAGTGTATTTATGTTTATTATTTTTTTTGAATTGTCGTCAAACAAAACTTGAAAAACACCAAATTCCTTTTCATTTGAAAATTCAATTAATGCAAGTGTTGTGTTTGGTGGGGTATTTTCGCTTTCAACCGTTGAACGCTTCTTTTCAGATTTCATAAGTGAATATTCAAACTTATTTCCAAAGTTTCGTTCTATTAAGCTTCTGAATTGTTCTAATCCTAATTTCAAAGTATCGACATTGGTATTTTTACCCATTTCACTTTCTAATGCCATTTGTGAAACGCATTTATCATAATCCTTCTTCATTAATGTCTCTACAAATTCTTTTGTCTTATCTTTAACAGTGAAACTATCTTTTACAAAATCACAACTTACAAAAAGTGAAATTGTCAAAAGCAAAATTGAAATTCTAATTTTATTCATATTTTCTGTTTTCTATTTATTCTCGGCGGTAACATAGCCACCAACGTTCCCGCGCTACACGCAGTTTGGGACTAAATTAAGCCCATTCTTCGGATTTGCCAAATCATCCCAATTACAAGACCAACTTCAAATTAAGCCAAATCCCCAAATTGCTTGTAGCGTGTGTTGGTGGTAGAATTTTTTAATCGGAATCAACGTGCAACCTATGTTTTCCACAATGTACACATTGGAATAAATAGCCAACTAAACTGCCTTCTTTTGACAAATGCTTTTTAATAATTTCAGGTTCATAACCGTTATTCTCAATATCATCATTTAATTCATCAATTAAAGGTTCAATTGTTTTAGTGTCAGCATAACCAACTAATTTACAAGGTTCGTTACAATGACTTAACCAAATTTCTTGTTGCCAACTTATATAACTTGGTGTTCGTTGGCTTACTTGTAATAGTAACTCTTTCTTTATGTTTTCAGAATTTTCAATTCCTGCATAATCGTTAAATTCTCCATCAAACATTTCTGCTACTTTCCCGTTTTCTATACACCAAGGACAGATATATTCTGGTTCTTCTTCGCTATAAAAAGAGCCAGTATATCTTAAACTTCTTTCTTCATTACAACAAGAACAAATTCCGCTTTCAATTTCAAATACATCAATTTCATACGCGTTTGGACTATATTTAAATTTTGGTAATTCCATATCGATTTTTCTGATTATTTGTAGTTTCTATCTTGTCGGTTTTTTTCGGTAATATTGCCACCAACGTTCTGACACTACAGCGGGTTTGGGACTAAATTAAGCCCATTCTTCGGATTTGACAAATATTCCAAATACAAGACCAACTTTCTATTAAGCCAAATGCCCAAATCCGTTGTAGTGGCTGTTATAGAGCGTTTTTTTTATCAGTTTGTAAATTTCAACGTTTCTGTTTTTCAAAACCCAAATTTTCAAGCTTCTGTTTTTCAGATTCAGATTTGTTGTGTGTCGTTTTCCTGTTCCTTATAAACAAAGTAAAATAACAAAATTGAGTTAATCAAACATAGAAACATTCCGTATCTAAGTTGCCCTAAATTCGGTAAGGCGAATATTAGAACAATAAATGACAAAATGATAGCTGATAAATTCAAGAAACATAGAAATAATTGGTTATAATGCTTTCTAATAAAACATACTAATAAGGTTATGTTTAGACACATAATTAATGTAAAACTTAAGAAAACTGATTCGAAAGACATCGCCAAATCATAACCACTCAAAGAAAAATCCATTTTAGTCCGTTCGAAAGCTATTTCTTTTTCTTTCGCTGTTTCAGCTTTATGATATGATTTAATAAAACTCGAACTTTCTTTAATATGTTTGTCAGAACACATTTGGAAAAAAGGTAAGAAGAAAATCAGCATACTTAAGCTTGCTAAAAAACGAATTATATTTTTTCTGTTTTTCACAATAATGTTCTTTAAAATGCTCTATAACGTCTTGGCACTACAGCGGGTTTGGGACTAAATTAAGCTCTATTTTCGGATTTGCCAAATCACTCCAAATACAAAACCATCTTTCCATTAAGCCCAATGCCCAAATCCGTTGTAGTGGCTGTTAGGCATAGTGTTTTTGGTTATTCAAAAACGCCAATTTTAATTAGGATTTTTGAAGATTCTATCATAATTGCCACTCCAAGAAGTTACATAATATGTAATACAATCATAATCAAATTTTTCAAGTTTCTGTCCGCTTTCTATAATGTTGATTTCTTCATTTGTTAGTAAAGTAGTAGTTCCGCCACCCGCACAAACAACAAAAAGTTCCTCATTTAATATTCTATAAAAATATTCCAACGCAATTTTCATTTCTTCTTCGAAATTTTGTTCTCTAAAACTATCAAAATGACAATGATAACTGTCAAATCCGACAGTTAATTCGTTATCCTCGGAACTTAAGAATAAATTTGAAGAGCTATTTTCATTTTTGGTGATAAGTTCTATAAAAATGTGGTTTTTTCCAAAGTCGGAAGGTTGCAATGATATGTTTTCGAGTAATTTGCTATTATTCTTTTTTAGATATTCATAAACTTTATTTGAATAATCATTTAATTCATTCGAATTAATCATAACATTTGGTTTAGTTTTTAAAATTTAAGTTTTGTCTTTTGTAACTAAATATTCTTGACTTCGTTTTTTTTAACATTATGCCTAACGTTCTCGCGCTACAAGCAGTTTGGGACTAAATCAGCGTTATCTTTCGGATTTGCCAAATCTTCCAAATACAAACCAATTTTTCCATTAAGCCAAATCCCCAAATTGCTTGTAGCGTGTGTTGTGCGTTCGGTTTTTTTTACTTTATTTTTTATCAATCTTCGCAAATTGAAATTGTATGTGATTCAACATATCGACATTTTCTTTTTCGAATTTTAAAATGAATCCAGAATTAAATGCTTGTTCTATGTAAAACTCGTCGCCTTCATTTGTTTCATTCCAAAATTCTTTGAGCACACTTTTGACTCCAATTCTCCAATCATCAAAAGTTAGAATGTAATTCTCTGAATTGTCTTCTGAATCATATACGTATTCTTTCTTTTTGACCCTAACAGCACCAATGAATTTTATTTTCTCTTTAAAATCATTTTCAAAATTAGTATCTATTAAAGACCCTAAAATCAAGGCTGAAATAATAACAATTACAATAACCTTTATAAATTTAAATGTTTCATTTGATAAGTCAAAACCAACAATAAAATATGAAATTAGTAAAATTAGTATTGAAAAAAACAATACATAAAGCCTGCTTTTGTCATTACTTTTCTTTTTTCTTTTTAAAATTCTTATATCGTTTTCTGTCAATGGAACTTTAATTAATGCCATATTTTCTGTTTTATCAAAGTTCTTCCAAACTGACGCACAACGTCTTGGCGCTACACGAGGTTTGGGATTAAAGATGCGAGATTTTTCGGTTAAACACAAATTTTACAAGTACAAAACCATCTTTAAATTCAGCCAAATGCCCAAATCTCGTGTAACGGCTGTTGGCGGTAGTGCATTTATTTATTCCACTTTTTCATAAACAATTCCATTACATTCATCTCCATCTCCAATTGTAATCATTATCGAAATTTTTCCGTCTTTTTTGCATAAAGGTTGAACACAAATTCCCTCTAACTCAAAATAGCAGATTTTCTCTTTATCCATAAACGAGTAAAACCATTTTCCTGTTTCATTTTTTTTAGAGTCATTTCCTTTTTCTTTGTCTGCAAATATTTTGTCCGCTAAACTTTCAGGATTATCCTCGAAAAGAAATTTGAATTGTTTATTTTCTGATATTTCAAGTTTTAGAGGCCAAGTATAATAATCTTCGTTTAAATATGATTTTGATTTTTCGCTTAATTCATATTTTCCAATTATTTCCCTTTTAGATGGTTCATAATTTATTTCTTCATAACCGTTTTGCCAAGAACAAAATAAAGGGTGACAACTTGTAAATATTAAAAAGATAAATATTGATTTAATTTTCATTTCGTTTTTTTTGGTTACATTACCGCCAACGTTCTGGTACTACAGCGGGTTTGGGACTAAATTAAGCCCATTCTTCGGATTTGCCAAATCATCCCAAATACAAAACTAACTTCCCATTAAGCCAATTGCCCAAATCCGTTGTAGTAGCTGTTATGGGTAGCTTGTTTTAGCCGAAATTACAATTAAACCGCAAATTTTTCACGTTTCTGTTTTATAAACTCAGCTTTTCTACTTTCTGTGGGCAATTACAATATTTATATTTGTTCTTTGAGAATTTTAGAGTTCTTTTTCTTTCTGATTTTATCCAATAAATTATTCAAAAAATATACTGCAAGTAATATTGGTGAAAAACATATAAACATAAAAATAGCTTTTAACGGCCAACCAATTCCCATAATTTTCATTTCGAGACTTTTTACTCTTTCAATGTTTTCAGACAAGACTTTTTCATAGCTCACTTGAAAACTATTGCTATCTGGATTAAAGACATATCCATCATAATGTTTAAGTAGCATTATGCTAGAAGTATCAGACCACCAAGCAAAAATTAATGAAATTATTGCTGTCACAATTAATCCAATTGTAAAATATGAAAAAAAGTTAAATTTGATATTTGACTTATTCACAAATCTCAATATGATGATAGGACTTGAAATAAGTCCAAGAAGTAATAAAGTATTTATCGTATTTACTATTATTTCCATTTAGGTTAGATTTTTCTGCGTCATTTCGGTACAAGTTACCCATAACGTTCTGGCACTACAGCGGGTTTGGGACTAAATTAAGCCCTATTTTCGGATTTGCCAAATCATTCCAAATACAAAACCATCTTTCCATTAAGCCAAATGCCCAAATCCGTTGTAGTGGCTGTTATGGGTAGATTGTTTCTAGCTGATATTCCTAATTATTAATCGATTTTAAGCCTATTTTCGGCTGACTCAAAACCCAATTCTTGCCCAAATCTCAGCTAATTTCATTCCCTTTTATAATCGGTTTTCATCTAATTATTGGCAAATTAAAAGCCAAATTCGAATCTAAATTTCAGCCAATTTTTATTCTTATTTTTTCATCTCAATTTGAGAATCAAAACGATTGTTTATTTCCATTAAAAACTCTGAAATTCAAGTTCGTTTTTCAAGTTCTGTATTTCAGATTCAGTCTAGAAATCCCGAAATTCAAGTTTGCTTTTCAAATTCTGCATTTCAGATTCAGTTTGGAAACTCCGAAACTCAAGTTTTTAGTTTCAAGTTTTGCTTTTCAGCTTCTAAACATAAAATTCAAGTTTCAAAGTTTATGAATTTCGACTTCTTCTCAACTAAATGCCTTTAAAAATCTGATTTTCTTCGCAATTTACCCATAACGTTCTGGCACTACAGCGGGTTTGGGATTAAATTAAGCCCATTCTTCGGATTTGCCAAATCATCAAAATACAAAACCAATTTTTCCATTAAGCCTAATATCCAAATTGCTTGTAGCGTGTGTTGGCGGTAGTACTTATTTGATTTCTATTTTTTCAATTGTGTCGATTTCTGTCTTATTGTCTTTATAATCAACAATCTTATGTTTGTATTCAATTGAATCATTAACAATTTTCAAACTTGTTCCCTTAGCGTCTATATTTCCAACATCAAGTTTAATATCTCCGCAATACTTTTCAAATATGTATAGTTTACTTTCTGCAATTTCATATGAACAACACGAACCTAAAAAACCTTTAAATTTTGAATAAACTTTTAAGTTGTCTTTTTCATATTTAATTTCTTTTGGATAAATAGGAAATAATATTATAGAAGACAAAATAGCTAAAAATATTCCTCCAAAAAGCCAAAACATAATTATAATTAGACCCGATAATAAATAATAGAAAAAATAAATGGAAATCTTCCTAAATGGCTTTCTATATTTGAAAAATAATGCAAAACCAGAAAAATAGATTAAAACTTTCAATATGAATATTACATTACTATTCAAACTAAAACCAATAATTAATTGAATTGCAAAATTCAAAAGAATGAATCCTAAAATGTAGAAATGTATTTTGTAAATTTTTTCAGAAATATTTGTCATTTTTTATTCTATTTTTTCTCTAGTTCAGTAGCAGTATTACCGCCAACGTTCTGGCACTACAGCGGGTTTGGGACTAAATTAAGCCCATTCTTCGGATTTGCCAAATCATTCCAAATACAAAACCAACTTTCCATTAAGCCAATTGCCCAAATCCGTTGTAGTGGCTGTTATATGCCGTTTTTAATTACGTACTTGATTTCAGAGTCTGTATATTTTCCTTCTATGTACCATGTCAACAAATCTTTAAATGTCATGTCCGTAACTTTTCTAGATGGTTTATAAAAAGATGGCTTATTTATTTTTACGTTATTTAAAGTTAGCAATTCAATTGTCTTAAGTGGAAGCCAAATTGAAAGGATCAAAAGATTATAAAGTGCGATTTCTGAATTTGCGATTTCGCCTTCTGAATGGAAATGTTCGTCATAATTGAAATCTGTATGATCTAATTCGAACTTTTCCACAAACTTGGTTAGCATATAATAATTGTCATCACCATAAAAACTTAAGTCTTCGGCAATTTTGGTTTTTAAAGACTCAACATTTTCTCCGGCCTCTTTTTCAAGAAAGCTTTTTACAGTAATGTAAGCAAGTTTTAATTTTTCAAATTCAACTAATTTTTCTTCTTGCATAAGTTTTTGTTGTAAAATGGCATATAACGTCAGTCTGTGAAAAAACCTCCGTTTGTATATCACCAAATATAACAAAAAAGTTGTGTCAAAACAGGAATTTTCGTATTTTTAAGAATGCAGCATATCACAGGAATTTCCCGTCATCAGATGCGTTTTTCTAGTTTAGAAGACGCTATAAGTCCCGATAATCAAGTTCGTTTTATAGATGCTTTTGTGGAATTTATTGACCTCACCAAGC
>NZ_JBFUBE010000038.1:0-16317 GCF_056405915.1 Flavobacterium sp. P1_E4 | reverse complement strand
TCTTCCATAATTTTAGAAGCTCTAAACTTTTCGCTACGAACTAACATTGTTACTTTAGAACATAATTTAGACAAATAATGAGCCTCTTCACAAGCTGAATCTCCTGCTCCTACTATAACAACTTCTTGATTTCTATAAAAGAATCCATCACATACTGCACAAGCCGAAACTCCACCTCCCATTTTCAAGTAATGTTGCTCTGATTCAATATTCAAATATTTGGCTGAAGCTCCTGTAGAAATAATAACTGTTTCGCAATGCAATTCAATTTTATCATTGATCCAAACTTTGTGAATATCTCCAGAGAAATCTACTTTGGTAACCCAACCATCACGAATATCAGCACCAAAACGTTGTGCTTGACTTTGCAACTGAACCATCATTTCTGGACCKGTAACACCATCTACATATCCAGGAAAGTTTTCTACTTCATTAGTTGTGGTYAATTGACCWCCTGGTTGCATWCCTTGRTATAACACAGGATTCATGTTGGCTCTTGCTGCATATATGGCCGCAGTATAACCCGCTGGCCCAGAACCTATAATAAGGCATTTAATTTTTTCATTTTTATCATTCATAGCTATTCTATAGAAATTTGACGTTTTGATTAATACTTGTTTTAAAAAGATACTCTTTAAATTTAACGGTAACCAACAATATAAAGTTCACAACAATAAATTGACTTCCACATCACTATTACGAAGTAAAACTTACAAACCCTAACAATTAATCAACATTTAATGAATTTTAATGAATATCTAATTAAAAATTCTTTTATTTGCTTTCATGAAAAGGCAAGATTATCACGATAATAAAATTCTAATCGAATCTCTTAGAAATGGAGATGAAGGTGCATATATGTATTTAATAGACACGTATCATCACCCCCTTTGTGTTTATGCTAACAGCCTTATCAAAAACATTTACAGTTCCGAGGATATTGTTCAAAATGTATTCCTGAAAATATGGGAGCAGCGTACTCGATTAAAATCTGATCATTCTTTAAAAAGCTTTCTTTACAAATTGGTTTACAACGAATTTATTGACCTTTACAGAAAAAATCAGTCCTTATTTACACTTGAAAAAAATTATTATAACACAATAAACTCAATAGTGTTAGAAGATGATTCTGAGTCTTTTCAAAAAATATTAAATGTTGTAAATAAAGAGATTTCAAATCTACCGCCTAAGTGTAAAGAGGTTTTCATTTTAAGTAAAAAAGAGGGGCTAACCAACATCGAAATAGCAGAACACCTTAATGTATCAATTAAAACAGTTGAAGCACAAATAACCAAAGCTTTCTCAATTCTACGTTCTTCTATGCAGGAAAAAATTAAAAGTATTTTCTTTTTATTTTTTGGAAGAAAGCAAAATTTAGGCTTGAATTAATTAAAATAATTTTCTAATTAATATGCTTGATTATTCGACTCTGTTCTATTTGTCGGAATTAAAATAATTAAAAATTACTTTCCAAAGTTCATGTCACTAAGCGACAGAATGATTTAAAAAAAGTTATCCCAGGATTAATCATCTATTTCTTTCTTGACAAAGTACGGATTCCATTCAGAGTCCATCTCGCGAATTCAAAAATTTTGAATCGCAACTTCATTTAAAATTCTCCACTTCAGAAAATGATAATTTTGATCAGCAAAACTATTGAGATCTTAAATTCTCAGATTTGGAGTGTAATTTGACCATTACCGTAACCTAAATAGCCAAAATACCTTTCATCGCCGACCCTCGTTATATGGATTCCAAAGACCATCAGTTCAAAGCCCAAATCCAAATCAAGGAAGATATCAGCAGTACGCATCGTGCTCCTTATCCGCAGGAACATGAAATAAATATCCCCAGACATAAAATGCATTCTTAATTTAATTTCAGCAACTATTATTTGTCCTCAATCAAAATTAAAATCCACATCTTCACTATTCACTATTTACTCTCCACTCTTATAAAACTAAATTTATTATGAATGAAACATACAATTATTCAGAAGTGATTATCTGGTTAGAAAACAAGGGGCAAAATCGTTACGGAAATCATTTCAAAATCCTCGAATCCGATTATCCTGTCATTTTTAAACTAATCGCATATTTCCTCAAAGACAAACAAATGTGCTTACAATATGAAATCAACCTCGACAAGGGGATACTCCTGTCGGGTCCGGTTGGTTGTGGTAAAACAACACTGATGAATTTAATGAAAGACCTCACCCCTACAGTTCACAAATTTTCTGTAAAACCATGCCGTGACATCAGTTTTGAATTCATTAAGGAGGGTTATGAAATCATTCACAAATACAGTAAGTCAGCTCCCAAAACAATTTGTTTCGATGATCTAGGAACCGAAAACAATCTCAAATACTTCGGTAACGAATGTAATGTCATGGCCGAAATTCTTTTAAGCCGTTACGACCAATTCATAGCCAAAAAAATAATAACCCACATCACCACCAACCTATCCGCTTCCGAAATCGAAACCACCTACGGAAACCGCGTCCGTTCCCGATTGCGCTCCACACTAAACCTCGTCGCTTTCGATAAAGAGGTCAAAGACAAACGATAACATTTTAGTATGGTTCTAATTCAGTAAAACAACAAAACCAATCCTCAAAAACCCTATAAATAAACGATTTAATATTTGTATCTATATTTATATGGCTCTAGATGATCAGAAAAAAAACGGACTAAATACTAAACTGTTTTTGATAAAAAACATTGTTTTTTAGTTTCGTTTTCAACAATAACAGGCTTTCATTCTTTTCTTTCTACTTTCTATCTAAAACCAAAAGGAGACGAATTATATATAAATTTATAAATAAATTATTTTATACATAATTCAAGATATCCCTCTCTTTATTCAATAATCCGTCAATTGACTCATCAACTTTGTGCTCTTTGCTTGTCTAAACTTACATTCTTCTCCAAACTTTTCCTTTTACCCATAAAAATACCCCCAAGTAGTGTCAAACTTTTTGGGGGCTGTGCATTATCACTAGGCTTTTGCATTTTTCATAAAAGCTTATTAATCAAAACCTAAATATATTATAAAACTACTTCAGTATTGATTTATATACACTTAGCCTTAAAAATTTATGGCTTAGTCACTTTAATATTGTAAAAAGAGGCAGTACTATTGTCTGTAAATATACCCCAATTAGTATTCGAAGCCTTATATACCCTGCTGCTAAGAGCCACTTCATTATTAATATAAACAGTAAGAATAGAATTTTCTATCACAATTTGAATGTCATATAATGTATTAGGAATAAAAACATAGGGAACATCATTATAAGCCACAGTACTGGTAGTAAGTGCAGAACGTAATGTTTTATCAAGGCTAAATCTATTTTGGGAAGGTACAAACCGTAAACTATAAAAATTTTCATATCCATCGCAAGCACCAATCATAAAACCAAAATCTTTGTTACAACTACTAAAGGACACACTTGCACTTATTTTATACTGTGCTAGATTAATGGGGGCATAAATAATGTTAGTAACATCAAAATTTGCTGTACTGCTCAATTGATAAGATAATCCTCCAGAAAGCGGAGTTACGGCTCCCCACTGACTATTTTGAACTGGCGTATAATTATTCGTTTCCATCTTGTTTTTTAAAGTATGCGGTATGGCTACTGCTAAATCGCCATTACTTTTTTGATAGATCTTATGAACTGCAAGATTACCACCCCATCCCCAAGTTCCGGAGTCAGTATTGCCTGTTAAAATATTAGTCCAGGCAAAAATATATCTGTCCGTGCCGTTACTGGCTGTTTTTCCAGCATAAAAACCTGTACCATCAAATCGATCGGATCCTGAAGGCATAGTCCATGGTCCGTTAATAGAGCTACTTTTTCTATAAAATAAATACTTACTGTTGATGTCAGAGAATAGCAAGTAATAGGTACTTCCTATCATAAATATTTCCGACGTTTCCATCATAAAGAAATTTTGCGAACCACCATCATAAATGAGCCCTTGATAGGTCCAATTGAGTAAATTAGTTGAGCTATATTTTACAATTACTCCTTTCCAAGTCCCGCTAACATTTTTTCGTGCCGATACCAACATTATGTATTGCGATGAAGTCGCATCCCATAGAACATAAGGATCTCTGAAATTATCATTTTCATCAAATCCCTGCCCTGTTGGTGGATATATTGTTGTAAAAGTGGTGTTGTGGGTAAAATTTGAATTAAGGCTTGTTGATGTGGCCAACATGATTCCTTCTTTTTTGGTAACACAAGAAGAGGGATAATTAGGATTATGGCCAGTATAGAACGCATAATAATTACTGCCGCTCTTAATAATATTCCCTGTACCCAAAGCAAAATTCTGTGCACAGCTGTTCGTATTGCAGCTCAAAATCTCTCCTGCAGAAAGTTCTGAATACGAGAAGAAATCAGTTGTCTTGAAGCCATACCACGGGTGTCTTTTATTTGTGGCGTCATTCCAAATATCTTTCAAATAATAAACATTGAAAGTACTGCTGGCGGCATCATAATAAGGCATAACATCACCAATTCGCGTGCCGTCAGACACCATTCTGTAAATACTGTAATCTGTTTGTTCTGTCTGGGCACCGCAGGAAAGTGCGGCAGACATTTTTGAAATTGGTACCGCTTTTTTTGAAGAGGCATTTTCTAACGCTAAATCAGACTCTTTTAGTATTTCAGAACTGCAGGCGTACAATAAAAAAATGAAGGTTCCCAGAAAAAGGCCTTTTTTGAATAAATGGATAATTTTCATATAAATAATGGTTTTTGGTTACTAAAGGAAATTATTATAGAAAGTATCTATGAAATTATGACCACCTATTAAATGATAAAAACACATCATAAATTGATAATTAATTTACGCGTTGGATGTAATTAATTTCATTTATAAATAAGACAAGTCAAAATAGAAAATAGAAATCCGCATCAAAAACATACTATCATCCACAACTGAATAATGCGGCGAATTACTGTAAATCCAGAAGTGTTCCGATTTACATTTAGAATTTTTTAGAAAATCAATGGGTTTGGCCAATCCAACCTTACAAAAAGCTGCTATTCGGAAGAAAAAAAATGTTAAAAAAAAGTTAAGCCTCCAATTATAAAATCGAAGCCTTAACTTTTCAGCCTGCCTACTTTATGAGAGGGCCGTACAGCTATTTTTCACTCTTTTTTTTATCAATTTTCATATAATCMCTAATTACCTTTTCAGAAATCTTCGGATTTGCKCCTTCTTCTCCAGCTACYAAAGCCCCAATTGCACAAGCATAATTCAATGACTTCTGAGGCGACTTCCCTCTTAGTAATCTTACTATTAATGAAGCTAAAAATGAGTCCCCTGCACCAACAGTATCCACTACTTTTATAAAGTAGCCACTATTATAATAAAACTTCTCATTGTAGTATAAAACAGCTCCAAATGCACCTTTGGTAACGCATACTTGTTTTGTATTTGTTTTGTCTGCAATAAATTTAATATTTTGCTCAAAAGAATGGTAGGGGGAATCCAATTTTCGGCTTATTTCAAATAATTCTTCATCGTTAAGCTTGATGAAGTCTGCTTTCATCATAAGTTCTACTAATACATCTGTTGTATAATAAGGAGCTCTTAAATTGACATCAAAAACTTTATATTTTGCTTCTTCTAATAGAGTATTTAAAGTTGATCTGGACTCTTCATCCCTACAGATTAAACTTCCGAAAATAAAAACATCAGCATCAGAAACCTTTTTCTTTATATCTTCATCCAATGCTATTTTATCCCATGCAGAAGGATATAAAATATCATAGGATGCATTTCCCTTTTCATTAATCATTACATTAACCACACCCGTTTTATACTCTTCACTAATTTGAATTGTATCAGTGTCAATTCCTTTTTCAGATAAAAAAGAAACAATTTCTTCACCATCAGCATCGGAACCAATTTTACTGATAATAGTGGATTCCGCTCCAAAGGATTTCATTCTAAGTGCTACATTCAATGGTGCTCCTCCTATTTTCTTATGGGTTGGAAATACATCCCATAAAACTTCTCCAAATGTGACCGCTTTAACTTTAAATAATTTAATCATTTTTTCTAATTTTAATAAATTAAAGGGTAAGAGTATCAGTCTTACCCTATAACTACCTAACTTAATCTAACCTTACTTTGTACACAAATAATCAATGAAATTGCGATAAATCCCTTTCTTATTCGGGTTTTGTTATCTGAAGATCTGAAACTATAAAACTCTGCCCTTCAGCTATGATGCCCCATTTATTTTTATCCCTTCCGTAAATACGATTACTTAATGCCACTTTTCCATTAATGTAAAGAATACAAACACTTCCCTCGGTAACAATTTCAACATCATATTTCACACCCGATTGAAATTTAAACGGCATCCTGGTCACTTCTTGTGAAGCTGAATTATATCCTACAATTTTACCTTGACTAGGCTCAAAAGCAATTTTATAATAGCTTCCGCCATCATTGGTCTGAAATACAAAACCAGCGGAACCAGTTGCATTCCCAAGAGTGAATTGTCCTTTTATCTTAACTTTTTTCTCAATATTTTTAAAAAGTATCATCGCCTTCTCCGATGCACCATTTAAATTATAAGTACCATTACTTTCTGTGACATTCCCTAAAATAGTAGATGTTTCAACCTTGATACTTTTAGCAAATAAATCTTTCACCGATTGTGGTGCTTGAGTTCCAAGAGTTCCGTCTGTATTTTGTATCAACTCATGAATAACCATATTTCCTGCCCATTCTTTATTTCCATTATCATTCTCAGGTGATTTTCTGGCGTTCCAACCAAAAACATAACGTTTGTTTCCATCCGAAGCTGTTTTTCCTGCATAGAAATATTCACCATCAATCATATCATTTTCCGGAGTTAGCCAAGGCCCATTGATTGAAGATGCCATTCTATAATGTGTTCCTTTTGAACTGCTCCAGTTTTCAGAGAAAAATAAATACCAATAATTGCCCATTTTAAAAATATCCGCACATTCCATCATCAGATAATTTTCCTGTGCCGTAGTTGTATAAATAGGTTGTTGCACAGTCCAATTACCGGATACAGGATCTTCACTTGTAAAATGCAATAAAACGGCTTTCCTTCCAGGTTCTGTTTGTGTGCTGACAATCATTGAATATTTTTTTAGTTCCTCATTGTAAAATACATGTGGATCCCTGAAATCATAATTGTAGTATCCAGCAGGTGCGGTGATTTTAAACGAAGGAACTTTTGTCCAGTTTTTTAAATCGGAGCTTGTGGCACATAGCACACTTTCTCTAGCATTGGATTGTATAAAAGCTGGCGTTTCATTGTGGCCTGTATAATAAAAGTAATATACAGTACCCACTTTTACAACCGAACCTGTTCCAATGCCAAAATCTGGATCAGTGGCATCTCCAAATGGAATCATTTGCCCCTCATAAGAAAATTTGGCTAAATCAGTGCTTTGAAATTCATGGATATCATGAAATCCTTTTCCGGCAGGTTTATTTTGTGCATCATGCAGAAAAAAGATATGGAATTTCCCATTATCAAAATAAGGCATTATATCACCAGTATAACCTGCACTGTAGTAAGGATCCGTACCACCCATCCATTGGGATGGTGGCACAGGATAAATACTTGTCATTTCTACTGGACCTCCAGAAATGGATCCTCCAATATATGTATCATCATTTTGACTGCAGGAAACCAGCGAAAAAAAGATTGATGATAACAGTACTATTTTTTTATATTTCATTTTTATTTTATTAGTATGATTAATTCTTAACTAAATAATTAATACTGTTTTGTGTCAAAAGCTTAATGTTATTCAAAAATTCATTAGCTTGACTTGGTACACCACTACTATTTGTTTCATTGTACCAATCGTAAGCTCCCATTGAAATTACAATTACGTTTTTATCTGTGGCATTATTTGGCCACTCAGCGATAGTTACTCGACCATCAAGTGAATTATCCCATGCCTCACTGGCTAGATTTGTACCTCCTGTTTGGTTTCTCCAACCTTCTCCATTAACATAACCTCCCCATTCTGGAACGAACCACCAAGCTGTATGATTCAACCTAAAAGTACCGCTCTGTAATAAATTTGCTTTTCCGGTTTCGTAAGTAGTTAGTCCTTCGAAAATTGGGTGACTTTCATGTCCAACAAAGGACATTCCCCATGAATTTCCATCTACAAACCCATTAGGAGGAAAATCTCCAAAAACATTATTTGGTCCTTTTCCGGAAGGAACGATCCCTAAAGCATCCACATATTGTGAGGCAAACGTGGTCAATAATAAATTCCCACCATTGGCACGGTAACTTTTTAAAGCATCCGTAACAACAGGATTGTAAGCTACTGCAGGCAAATTCGTTGCAGAATCAAAATGCCACCATATTACATCCACATCACTTAAATCAGCTCCATTTAGAATATTGTCAAATGATATGTATTTAGCTCCTGGAAAATTTTGGAACAACCAGTCTGCAGCGGTAATCTCATCCAAGTTTGTTATTCCGGCTCTAGTTTCTGCCGTTCCTAAGAATGCAACGACTAAACCAGCTACAGGTACACCTACATTAGCGGTATAATTAACACTTTTTCCGTTTGACGTTACCACAAATATAACTGGATTGCTAAAGTCAATGGTGGTTCCTGATGCTGGAGCAATTGAAACTCCTTCCGTTAATTCAATTATAGGTTGCAAAGCCGTCAAATTGGTATTTTCAGGTAAAGTCATCGTAATCGTTTTATTTACATCATTGATTATTGCGGCAACAGAATTGATTTTAAAACTCTTAATCGGACTCAAAACAACTACCGTAACTGTATAATCTTTATACAAATTTCCATTCACAACTCTAAACTTAACTGGGTTCGTGAAATTTATCGGTTTAGTTAGATCCAAATTTGTTGTAGCCCCTTCTTGTAACGTGATTTCCGGAGTGACAGCAGTAATTTCAGATCCGTAAGGCATCGTGATATTTATTTTTCCCGTCTTTTGATCAATGACTCCATTTACTCCATTTATTTTAAAAGAAGTAACATTTGAGGGAGAATCAACCTCAAAGCCTCCATTTTCAAAACTGTCTTCGCAAGCTGAAATCACGAAAATAAATGCCAAAGCCATAAAGGCTTTGGTCATATTTTTATATATTAATTTTCTCATATTTATCGTTTTATAAATGATTAGTAACCTGGATTTTGTTTATATAATCCTTGACTGAAATTAATTTGCTTCAATGGAATTGGACAATATTCTTCTTTATGTTTATCAAAAAAGGCTTCTTGATAATAAGTACGTTTTGTTTTTTCTCCTGCATAAAAGTCATTCATTACCTGATCAGTAACGCCCCAACGTACTAAATCAAAAAATCGATTTCCTTCCATAGCCAGTTCTAAACGTCTTTCCCAACGTAATGCTTTACGAGCAAAATCTTGCGTCCAAGAACAATTTGTTCCATTAATATAAGGGCTTATTTTAAAATTAGTAACGTAAGGAAGTCTTCCTGTACTTGCTGACGCTCTATTTCTAATTTCATTAATCAATGGTAAAGCTTCGTCTTGTCTTCCTAATTCGATTAAAGCTTCTGCACGCATTAGTATTACATCAGCGTAACGAATCTGTATCCTGTTTTTTGAATTTCCGTAAAATGGATCAATGTTTACAACACAAGGGCAGCTTGGAGCCACATTTTCTTTTAAAGAAGCATAATAGCCATAGGTTCCCGGAGATCTTACCCATGCCTCTACATATAGAAATTCAGGATCATATTTATAAGGTAAGCCTGGCATTGCAACAGTGTGATATAATCTTGGATCTACAGTAAAATCGTCTATCTTTTTATAATCAAAGTCTGTGTCATTATAGGTGTCAAATTCTGGCAAACCATTTGATCCCGTTTTAAATGCATTAACTAAATTCTGGCTTGGCTTATGGAAATCACAACATCCTAACCCTTGTGGAGTGGAAAGAACATCTGAAAAATTTAATCTGCCATATAAAGTCCCATCACTATCCGAAAATTGAATTGAAAAAATAGATTCAGGTCCATTTTCAAAACTTCCTGGTAAAAAATTATTTGCAAAATCAGGCTCTAAAGAAGCCGAACCCACAACTTTATCCGTAGCAGCAATAACTTCTTGCAGATGCTGTTGGTTTATGCCGGTTACCGCAAAATTATCATCTTGGGTATAAGCTTGATATAAGCGTGTTTTAGCCAAATAAGCATAAGCTGCCTTTTTTGTGGCTCTTCCTACTTGTGTTTGGGTAGCTGGCAAAACAGCTGCCGCTGCCTCAAAATCTTCAGCAATTTTATTCCATAACTCCTCATTCGATAAATCATGATTCGAAATAGTATTATATTTTTCAACTGGAATATCTTCCGTAATGTAAGGAACGTTTCGGAACATAATTTTAAGCATAAAATAAAAGTGACCTCTCAAGAAACGCATTTCGGCAATTCGTGTCTTTTTCAACGGATAGTCAGCTTCGTTGAGTTGTTCCAAAGCATGCAAAGCTTTATTCGCTCTGGAAACTCCTACATAGCTGATGTACCAAAAGGAGTCTAATTCTCCAAAATCAGGTCTTATGTTATTAGACACTTCAAAAAAATGAAAATCCTGAATATCGTTCGTTCCACTTCCTCCTTTATAGGCATCATCGGATCGAACATTACCAAAAGGCCATAAACTATATGGTGAATCATAATGATCATTCCCCAATTGTGCGTAAGCCGCATTCATGTAGCCATCTATGTTTTCCGGTGTAATAATATCCTTTTCAGATAGAACCCCTCGTGGCTCATTTTCTAGAAAATCAGAGCAGGAAGAGAATATCCCCAGCAATAAAAATCCTGTTATATATAGTATTTTTTTCATGTTTTTATATTTAATGGTTAGTTATAGCGCCAAATTGAGTCCAAGTGTAAATGTCATTGGCTGTGGGTATCCAAATGCAGGGCTTTCAGGATCTACACCTGTGAATTCTTTAGCATCTATTATAAATAAATTTTGTCCGCTTACATAAAGGCGAAAAGTATCTAAGCCTGTCTTTTTCAAAAAATCTTTAGGCATAGTATATCCCAATTGCAATACACGAAGTTTTAAATAATTTCCATTTTCAACATAGTAAGTTGAAAATCTGGATTCTGCATTTTTATCAACTGTTGTTAATGCTGGAATTGTAGAATTTGGATTATCCAATGACCATGCATTAAGCAAACGAGTTCCTTTGTTAGACCCTACGTCATCAACACTCCAAAAATCTGTCTGATATTTTGTTGTATTGATTACATCAACATCATTCACTCCTTCCCAAAACATAGTGAAGTCAAAATCTTTGTACCTTAAACCCAAATTAAATCCGTAAAGATATCCTGCATTTGGATTTCCTATCCAAGTACGATCTTTGTCAGTAATACTTCCGTCACCATTCAAATCCTGGTAACGAATGCGTCCAAGGCCTTTTCCTTCCTGATTGGCAGAATTATCTACTTCGTCTTGGCTTTTAAATAGTCCATCGGCAACATAACCATACATAGAATTTATTGGACGACCCAAAATATTGTCATTTACACCATCACCTCCATAATTATTTTTGACTTCAGCAGGCAAATCCGTAATTTTATTTTTATTGGCCGATAAATTAACAGATACATCGTATTTAAGCCCATATGAAGTTTCATCTTGATAACCTAAAGTAAATTCCCATCCTTTATTTTCCATAGAAGCTCCATTTACCCAACGATTTCCTCCTTCACCAATTACTCCCAAATAAGGAGGCAACACTAAAATATCATCAGTCTTTTTAATATAATAATCTACCGAACCGCTCAATTTTTGATTAAAAAATCCAAAATCCAAACCTACATTCGTTTGGGTGGTAGTCTCCCACTTTAAATCATCATTACCTGATTGAGTTGCGATAAATCCTGATGGCAGTAATCCGTTTCCGTTTCCTGCAATATCATAAGCTGTTCCAAAAGAAGTTGCCCAAGTAGGGCTCCCGCCTGCATAATTTGCAACATACAGTGAATACACTGCTGTATTACTGATTTCCTGATTTCCGGTTTGTCCCCATCCAGCACGCAATTTTAAATCAGAAATCACAGAAGTATTGTCTTTTATGAAGTTTTCATTACTAATTCTCCACCCTGCAGAAACCGCAGGAAAAGTACCAAATTGGTTATTTTTTCCAAAACGGGAAGAACCATCACGACGAATTGTAGCCGAAACCAAATAACGATTATCATACTCATAATCAGCTTTTCCAAAGTAAGAAAGCAAAGAATAAGCAGTCGAGGTCCCGCTGGTAAACGATTCTCCTGTTCCTGCATCAGGATACATATAATCTGGAGTTTCTATTAAAAAATCATTTTTACGTAAAGTGTTCGTGTCAAAAATGTCTTTGTACATTTCTGTTCCAGCCATCAAATTCAAACTGCTCTTTCCAAATTTCAAATTGTAGGTTGCAGTGTTTGTCCAAGTCCACCTATCGCTAACCGATTGATCAATGGTAACCGAATTTTGATCGTTTTGTAAATATCCTGATTGGTAACTTCTTTGCAAAGTACGTTTGTTATAATAGCTATAATCAATACCGAAACTTGTTCTGACATGAAGATTTTTAATAATCTCCAAATCGGCATATGCATTACCAAAAAGTCTCAAATAATCGTACTTATTATCTTTATTATATTCTAATAGCCTTACAGGGTTTTGTCTGTCGTTCATACCTCCTACTGGTCCTCCCCAACCTTTTCCGTCCACGGTATGAACTGGAATTAAAGGCAAAGCGCGAAGTGCCGGGTCAAGAACTCCTGGATCTGTTATTTCATTTGTTCTGTTAAAACTGAAATTTTCACCTATAACGAGTTTACCGTCAAAATATTTATAAGAACCATTCATCCTTGCTGAGATTCTTTCGAATTCCGTTGTTTTTACAACTCCTTCATTGTCATAATAACCAAGAGAAAATAAATAGTTACCTCTTTCAGTACCATTGGAAACTTCCAAATCATAGGATTTGGCAATTCCGGTTTGTGAAATTTCTTTATACCAGTCAGTATTTGAAGACTTTAGTGTTTGCCCGGCATCTAAATATTCGGGAACCAAAACATTGTTCAATTGTGGTTTGCTATTTACAACTGACCAATCAAACTGATAACTCAAATTATTGTTATTCGGATTCAATCCATCATTGACATTAGCCTGCCATAAAGCTTGCCCAAATTGCTCCGAATTTAAAACTTCTGTTTTTTTGGCATAATTTGAAAAAGAAGTGTACTGATTAAAATTAATTTTTGTTTTACCATCTTTTCCTTTTTTCGTGGTAATAATAATTACACCATTCGAAGCGCGAGAGCCATAAATACTGGCAGAAGAAGCATCCTTTAATACCTGCATCGATTCTATATCGTTGGGATTTAATTCATGCATCCCTGATTTAGTAGGCACTCCGTCAATTACATAAAGTGGATCTGTATTATTTAAGGTTCCAACTCCTCGAATAACAACTTTTGTATTTCCTCCACTCGGAGAACCATCCGATGAAACTTTTACCCCAGCTATTCTTCCTTGTAAAGCCTTGATTGGGTTTGGTTCCGGTTGCTTCATTAATTCTTTCATATTAACAACAGCTACTGCTCCTGTAATATCTCTTTTCTTTTGTTTAGTATAACCTACTACAACAACTTCATTCAATTGCTTATTTTCTGGTTTTAATGAAATTTTTAATACCTTTTGTCCATTGACCGCAATCGTTTGAGAGTTATAGCCCATAAAAGAAATTGTAAAAGTAGCATCAGGAGAAACATTCTTCGCTGAAAATTTCCCATCAAAGTCTGTCGAAACAGTTTTATTAGTACCTGAAATAAGTATGTTTGCCCCCGGAATTGGCATTCCGTCATTAGAAGAAGTTACGGTACCGTTTACTTCTATTTCCTGTGCTGTGGCTACCAGCAGCGGAAAGAATAAAAACAGTAAATAAAAAATTTTACTTTTCATAAGTTTGTGGTTTTAGTTAATATTTAATTGGTTAATTGTTAAATTATTTATTTCAATATCTTCATTTGAAGAGGCTGAAAAACGAGTGAATGGTTGCGTTGTAAAAAATAATTCTGTCATTACTTTTTCACCATTGTTATAAAATATTTCAATTGAGGTTTTATCAAGTACAATTTTAAAGTCAGCTGTTTTTTGATTTTTATTCAAAAGCGCTTTTGAAATAGTTGAAGCAAATTTTTCAGAAAAGTCTATTTTTCCAGATTTTGAACGGTCAAGAAATAAGAAGTTCTCCGAATTGTTAATTCCAAAAGTTACCGATTCGCCTTTTTCATTTGATAATGTAAAATTGTAAGTGGCATTTTTTAAATTTTCCAATCTAAAAGAGATTACGGCTTTAGTCAGATCTAATTTACCCGATGATACAATTTCAAGATTTTCTTTTCCAATCAGCTTTTTCTCTTTTTTGGATTTAGAATAATACTTCTCTAATTCTAAAACAGGATTACTGATCAAACTATAGGCATTATCCTTTTTGACCAATTGAATTTCACGAGGTATTGTCATACTACTTCTCCATCCAGTTGTTGGAACCTGTTGCGCATAATCCCAATTTGACATCCATCCAATAAATAATTTTCTTCCATCAGAACTTGGAATATTGTTCCAAGTAACTCCTGCATAGTTATCTTTACCATAGTCCAACCAAACTGCCTTTTCATCGGCAACTCTTTGTGAAAAATTGGTATCTAAAGTAAAAGTTGTTCCGTCAAAATCACCAATAAAGTATTGCGTTCCCGAACCCCCATTTGCTCCCCCTGGATTCAAACTTTGAATTAAAACCCATTTCGTTTCATTAGTCCCTTTTACCTTCATCTGAAAGAAATCGGGACATTCCCAAACACCTCCATGCGCACCAATGTTTTTTCCAAAATCAGATGCGTATTCCCAGTTTCTAAGGTTTTTAGATTTATAAAACTGAGCTCGGTCTTGTGCTGCCAAAATCATTATCCATTGTTTATGCGTTTCATCCCAGGTCACTTTTGGATCACGGAAATCGCGAATTCCAGGGTTCTTCACGACAGGATTTCCTTCCTCAAATTTCTGCCATGTAAAACCATTATCATTCGAATACGCCATATCCTGTTGCTCGACATCGATTTTATTCTCTTTTTCCTTTGTCATATCATGCAAAGTATAAATCGCCACAATTGGAGCTGTTTTACCAGTACCCAGACCCGAAGTGTTATTGACATCAACCACGGCACTTCCAGAAAAAATATATTTGTCTTTATCTGGATATATCCCTATTGGCTGCTCTTCCCACTTAATTAAATCTTTACTGATCGCATGCCCCCAATGCATAGGCCCCCAAGTATTTCCATCAGGATAATATTGGTAAAACAGATGATAATTTCCATTGGCAAAGAACATTCCGTTAGGATCATTCATCCATCCTTTTTTCGGACTATAATGAAAATTGGGACGATACATCTGCTCCTCCACAGAAGTTGCTGCCTTAGCATCAGTTATTTGTGCAACGGCCGAATAGGGTTTGCATCCTCCTATTGATAATAATGCAGCACTATATAATGCCAGCGGCAGATGTTTCTTTGATTTCATTTTTTTTGATTTTTTTTCTAGTTAGATTTTCACTTAATACTTCCAGAGAAATTCCTTTGGTTTCAGGCATTAAAAAGATCACAAATAATAATTGTAGTACCATCATTAATGCAAAAATTAAGAATACGGTAGCCGTCCCTATTTCAGAGAACAACATTGGAATCAATGATGGAATTATGGCTGCCAAGACCCAATGCACGGAACTTCCAAAAGCCTGTCCTGAAGCTCGAATATGATTTGGAAAAATTTCTGAGATGAAAACCCATATAACAGCCCCTTGACCAATGGCATGTGAAGCAATAAATATGAAAAGAAAAATAGGCACCGATAAACCTCCCCAGTTGTAATAAAAAGAAGCTGACACCAAACCTAACGAAATGATATATCCAACAGAACCAATGTACATTAACAACTTCCTTCCCAATCTGTCGATTAATGCAACTCCGATTAAAGTAAATATAAGATTCGTGATTCCGATTCCGATACTGCTTAATAAAGCGGTATTTTGTCCTAAGCCAGCTTCTTCAAAAATTCTTGGGGCATAATACAAAAAGGCATTAATTCCTGAAAATTGATTAAAAAACGCAATCAAAAAAGCTAAGATTAATGGAAAACGATATTTCTTCATGAAAATGTTTTCATGTTTTTTAGCACGATTTTCATTGCTGTCATCTATCAAACTTTTAATATCT
>NZ_JBFUBE010000037.1:0-18551 GCF_056405915.1 Flavobacterium sp. P1_E4 | reverse complement strand
CCCTACAAGGCAAAAGTCTTGTTTTTAATAAAAGTGATCTATTTAAAGCTAAATGCAAGGCACAATTTTTATCCGATAAAATTAGTAGCTTAAAAAAAGAGCCTTCTCAGAAGGCTTTATTTGAATTGTAGGATTGTAAAATTTGAAGATTTTGAGAAAAAAAAGAGGTTTTTTCACAGCCTGACGTTCTGGTACTACAGCGGGTTTGGGACTAAATTAAGCCCATTCTTCGGATTTGCAAAATCATCCTAAATACAAAACCAACTTTCCATTAAGCCAATTGCCCAAATCCGTTGTAGCTGTTGTGTGAGGTTTATATTTTTGCTTTTAATATTTTCGTAATTGCTTTTTTATATTCTTTGTCATAATTATTTACTCCGTTTTCATTTTCACCATCTTCAATTTCTATGTTATAATCATAAATTTTATTTTTCACAATTTTATAAAACGATGTCCAATTTCTTCCGGAAACTACATAGTTTTCAATTATGTTGTATTTTTTATTAAACCTTGGGCTTTTAATTTCTTCAAAACCAATTACTTTTTTGAAGTTATTTGTTTTTGGATCAAACAAATACAAATTATACGTCCAATTGCTTCTTACATCAGAGATATTTTGTACCAAAATATCTTTAAAATTATCATTATTATAATCTTTAAATTCAATTTCTTGAGCACTGGAAAATATATTTTCTTTTAAAATTATTTTTTTTACATTTTTAATTTTTTGTTCAATAGTAAAAATTGAATTTTTTTCTCCATCAAAACCTTCACTTTCAAATTCATATGTTAAGAGCTTCAGAGTAATATTTTGTTTTGGATAAATTGTATCGCATTTAATTTCTAAACTTTTAGTTTCAGTATTTTTTTGTTTTTGTCCAAAACTCAAAAAGGTTTTTGACAAAATAAAAAGTAAAATAAATATTCTAATAAATTTAATTTCTCCCATTATTTTACTTTTTATATTTCAGGTTTTCTTTGGTTAAATCTCACACAACTAATATATATGTGTGACAAAATCACACAAAGCCACCCAATTTTAGGTGTATATGTGTGACAAACATAGCGTTTATTTATCAAGTTAAATGCACATACATTATTTGTCAGGACTTTTTATTTCCCATTATTGAGCAATGATTCAAATATTGCCTAATTATTACTAAAAAGCATTCTATTGGTATTATAAATACATACTTCTACTACTATAAAGTAGTAGCATACCTACTTAAAGTCAGTAGCATTGCTACTGTAAATTAGTGGTATTGCTACTGTAAAGCAGTAGTATATATGCCTAAAGTCAGTAGTAATGCTACTATAAAATAGTAGCATTACTACTGTAAATCAGTAGTGTTGATATGTAAAAACGGTAGTGTCACTACTAAAAAGCAATAGCAATACTACTGTAAATTACTATTTGGACTATTATTAATCAGTACTAAAACTGCCTAAAAACACCACTATTCCTAAAAGAATGTTCTTAAAAAGATTAGCGAACTAAATCTTGTGACATAAAAAAAACTCAATTAGAATCCTAAATGGGGCAAGTTGTAATTGTTTTATTGGACAGGAGTAGGAGGGGCTAAATTGGCAGTGGTGCTTTCGTAATTGCTAGGATGCATTTTTTGAGTTGTTACCAATACTGTTTGCGAGGGAAATCATCGATCTGGTTTATGCTTTATGAAAATTGGTTTCCTTGTTTTTTTTCAAAGGTCTTGTGAGCTGCGTGAGGGATAGGAGCAAGCTACCGAAGTAGCGTGGATAGCCCGACAGCATAAAGAGGAAGGGCCGACTCATCAGTATTGATAAGTAGGCCCTTTCTCTTTATGGTGGCACGCCCCAATGATTATTTATCTTTTTAACGAAAAATGTCCTTTGGCTTCTCGGCCATCCTCTAGTTTTATAGTGTACCAATAATCGTCTGCAGGCATTGGGCTACCGGTGTAAGTTCCGTCCCAGCCGTTGCCTGAAGCAAGGACTTGCTTAATTAGTTTTCCGTATCGATCATAAATGAAGATTTTGGCACCGCTGTTGAACGTTTCATTGGCTCCTTTGATGTTCCAGGAATCATTGTAACCATCATTGTTTGGTGTGAAAAACTTTGGAATTCCAAGTACTGCAATAGTTTTTGGTAGAGTTCCGCAACCGTTTTTGTCGTAGATATAAAGGTCATGTATGCCTGGGGGAACATTTTCAAATAGATTGGATTCTTGAAAAGGACCGTTGGGTAAATCGATACTGTATCCATAATTCCCTTGACCGGAAATGTTTGCGGTTACGGTGTTGTATTGAGATAAGTCGGAGATGGATACCGAGTCAAGATGTGCAATGTCGGACGCGGTGACCTTTATGGTTCGTGTTCTACTACAGTTTTTTGGAGTGGATACTGTCACGGTGTAAATACCTTCTTCATTGACATCTAATGTATAATTATTCTCATTTGGAATGATACTGCCGTCTTTTGACCAAGTATATTTGTAATCGCCTGTTGGTGTATTGTCAATGATTCCAGCATCAAGTTTGACAAAAAAACTTGGCAAATTGGAGCATACTAATTGATTGGCATTTTGATTTTCGTTGGTATCTATATTTGGTTTTGGATTTACTTGGAGTGTGATATAAGCTCCCAATCCAAAGCAGGCATTGTCGAGATTACTTTCTACTCGTGCCCAAATTTCTTGTTGGTTTGGTTTGGTATTTCTATAATTAGAAGGGTTTGGAATAGCATTGGTTTCTGCCAAGGCATCTATTTCATTGGCATAGAAATTTATGGCGTAGTTCGAACTAGATGATGGTAGCAAGGCCTGAATATCAGTTATTACGGAACTAAAATCAAAAGATGAAACACCGTCTTTGTCATCATTTGTAGCATCTATGAAATCATCACAGGTTTCAAAGATTCTTTTGAAGGTAGAATTGATCTGGGTTGTGGAAACGATTAGATTCAATTGTGTTATACTAAAACATCCATTTGCATTTTCGACTCTTGCCCAAATACTTTTATTGTTACTTGTAAAAGCAATAGGATTCGTAATAGATACTGAGGCATCTTTTGTATTTGCTCCCGCCATAGTGGTGTAATAGGTAAATGTCTCGTTGATAGAATTGGCAGAAATAAAACTGTTTTTTTCGGTTAGATTAAAGTTTGAAATTCCATCGGTATCGTCATCACATTGTACAAGAGTAATTGGGGGATTTAAAACGGGTAAAATGTAAATATTCAAAATGGCTATAGCGGAAGTTAGCCCACATGCATTATTGTTTTTATTTAAAAGAACTCGGTATTGATATCCATTTAGTTGGGGATCTACTTTGGTAATAAGTAATGCGGCTGTTTGAGCTCCAGAGTAAATAGTGCTGTTTGTTATTGCATTCCAAGTGGCGCCTCCATCTGTAGATAGTTGCCATTGAAAACGATCGGCATTTGATTCAATACTAAAAGAGGCATTTTGCAAATCGCAAATGGATTGATTTTCGGGTTGCTTGGTTACAAGGATTGGAACAGCAATTATATAGTTGGGATTTGGTGGTACGGTATAACCATCAGTTCTACTGGTTACGATTCCGTTTATGCTTACTGAAACTGGATTCGTACCTAGCTGTCCGTCAAAGTTAGGATCAGTAAATCCGGCTTCAATGACATCGTTACACAAATCATCGTCACTGTCTAAATCTATATAATTAAAGTCACCATTTCCATCGGTGTCGGTAAGAGTAAAATTTAGTTTACCACTTTCGGGAACTGTTTCCAAAGTATTGAATAATCCATTTGCACCAAAGACAGTTGGAGAACCATCTATGATTCCATCTTTATTGGCATCTAGAGCATTACTTCCTGATTCAACCAAATCGTATATTCCATCGTTATCACTATCCAAATCAAGATAACCTGAAACACCATCATTGTCTGTGTCTATTGGGTTTGTTATGGGTTCAAAAACATCATCAAGTCCATCTAGATTAGCATCGGTATTGGATAATTCTTTAGATGGTTTTAGGGCTTCAATAGCATCTGGTATACCGTCGTTGTCTGAGTCTAAATCCAATTGGTCCGAAATTCCATCACCATCGGAATCTTTAGGTATACAAGTAGCAATAAGTTTGAAAGTTGATTTGTTTCCAGCAGTATCCAATAGGTTTTTATGGGTAATTTGGAAAGATTTGGTTTGATACGACTGAAATTTGAAAGTACCTGTTCCAGCTGGGAGAGGAACACTGCCATTTAACCTAAAACGAATTTCAAATGACGAAAACTGGGTAACGCCACTTTCATAAACTCCATCATAATTGGTATCAATCAATAACTGATTGGTTGGGTTCAAAACGGTGACTGTTTTATCAATGTCTGAATTGATGATGTATTCTGAATTTGTATTCAATAAATCGGTAGTATTTGCAGCTGAAACGTATTCTAAACTAAGATTTATGGGTTTGGCAAAAATCAAATTATAGGTTACCGAAAATCCTTTTCCAGCCAAGACTTCGGTAACAAAACTGCCATCTGTATTTCCCACAAAAGGAATTGCAACAGCAGGTGTGGTATTGGTAATCGAACCGGAAAAAGAATTGGAATAGGTTCCTGTTGTAACTACTCCCGAACTTGGATTGGAACTATTTATGTTTAGGCTGCCAAAGGATTCAGTACAATTTAATATCCCGTCATTGTCGTAATCAATATCGATATTGTCATTGGCTAAATCATTATCATAGTTTGTTGGACATTCGCTCACTGGAATTTTATCCGAGAAAATATCACTGATACAACCCGAGATACTGCCTTTTACCTGATAAAAACCAGGTTGTGTAGGAGTGTAGTTATTATTTGTAGCCAATGGAATTGTAATGTCGTTTTTATACCACTGAAAAGTATCGTAGGAGGATAATGTATTGATTTTTAAAGATACGTTTGGTATACAAGGGGAATTGTCTAACAATATTTTTCCAGTTACAATTTCGGGTTTCAAATCAAAACCTGAATAATAGCCTCCATAAGTTGCCGCACCGTTTGTTCCAAAATAAGAGACATATACTTGTTTGGTTGATTTTACCGCTATATTTCCAGATAAGTCAGATACGGTATAGCGTACGAATTTTGAATTTCCCGTAATAGCAATTGGAGGAGAAGCAATGGGATTATTGTTTAATAAAACAGTAGCCCCAGATTCGGTTACGATGTTCAAGATTCCATTAAATGTTGTATTTCCTATAGATTGAATTTTCGGAATATTATCGACGGTATTGGGTGTAGAACAATTTATAGGAGGAACAAAAAATAAGTTTTGATTGGCAGGAGAGTCCGATCCTCCAATACATTGATAAGCAAACAGATTTTCGGTTGCAGTCACATATAAATTTCCATTGATGAATTGGCTTCCGTCAAGTGCAATGTATTCTCCTTTATTAAGTGTTTTGAATGATGCAGTATTACCATTTAGGAAAATTTTGGTATTATCGTAATGGGCTACAAGTAAAACACGTTCCAAATCATCACTTCCAATTCCTTTTACAAATACATACTCTTTTCCTGTTTTTTCGAGTGAAACAATTTGATCAAAACCGACATCCCTTCCTACAGGAATCAATCCACCTCCATTTGGATCTATTCCCATTTCTATACTGTTGCTTCCTCCAAACGAACCTGAATTGACTACAACTGGTTTATCTGAGGTTACTAATGCACCAATTATTTTTGAGCTATTTGAAATAGTACTACCATCATCATAGTTCTGTAATGCAAGTACATAACTTTCGTTTTTATTCAGAGTAACGGTAATTGGTCCGGTAACAGAAGCTCTGTTTAAAATTTTGGTTCCATTTTGAAGGTTTGAAATGGTAATTTTGGTTCCGTTTTCTGTGGCAAGTATAGAAGCAAAATTTAATAATGTTGGATCAAAAAGGGGATTCAACATTGCTCCTAATCTAAAAGTGGTTCCTAGTGCACTATTCCCTTTGGAAACTAATCCTCCTGCGTGATTATAACCTCCGTTATTGTTGATTGCAGCATTGACTCTGGCACTTACATAGATTAAATCTTCGGCTTCTATTACGTATCCTTTATTGGCTACAATTCCGGTGGAGGTTATTGGAGTGAATAGTTGTGTGTTGTCGCCAGTCCCTATACTATAGCGATAAGGATTGTTGCTGTTTACAGTTCCATAGATAACGCTTCCACCATTGGGAATTATTTTAAAGTTTACATTGGTAAGACTCGGAGTCGAGATATATAAATATTGGTCTTCAACAAGTCCGGTAGCAGAAATTAAAGGTGGAATATAATGGGTTTTGCTGAATTGAGAAAAACAACTTAAGCTGAAAAAGGTTATGAGGACTAATAAGGTATTTTTCATTTGTTAAAAATATTGAAAAAGCTATCTTTTTAAAGAAAAATGTCCTTTTATAATTTTTCCATCTTCAAAAGTTACAGTAAACCAATAATCATCAGAAGGGAGATTTTTTCCAGTATAAGTACCGTTCCAGCCATTGTTTGTGGCATTGAGTTGTTTTAATAATTTTCCATAGCGGTCAAAAATAATTATAGTTGATTTTGGTAAGGCATCCAGATTTTGAATTTTCCAAGTATCATTAAATCCATCATTATTGGGTGTAAAGAAACGAGGGTAATCAAGTACATAGACTTTGTAAGGTGCGGAAGTTCCACAACCGTTTTTGTCTCTCACAGTTGCCAAGTAGATTCCCGCACTGAGACCATTAAAAATTGGGCTGTCTTGGTAAAAATTACTGTCTAGTGAAAATTCATAATCTCCATTGCCAGAATACGAAATAGAAACAGAGTTTTCGGTTCCAGCAAAATCTGAAACGGTTACTTTAGTGATAGTTCCAATGCCAGAAGGCTTGACGATGAATTTTTTTGTTTTTTGACACCCTTCTGAGTTTGTTACTGTCACGGTGTATTCACCAGAAGATGTCACATTTGTTGTATTGTCCGTGTCTCCGTTACTCCATAAATAACTGGAAAATCCGCTATCAACAGTCAAATCTTTATTGGAACCATCACATAGTCCAGTTGTCTCGTCCTGAAAATTGGGTGGATCAAAAGTATTTACTACAAGTGTTTCAGGAGTGATTTTATAACAATCCGGACCATTTACAATTCGAGCATAAATTATCTGTTGATTCGGAATCGTATTGGTGAAAAGATTTGGTAATTGATTTTTTTGCGCAATGGCATCGGTTTGAGTCAGGTAATATTCAACGGTCAAGCCGGTAGCTAATCCACTAATCACTTGTGGTGTGACTTTGGCATTCAAATCAAATTGGGTTATTCCGTCAAGTAATCCATCTGCATCACAACTTTCAATTGGATTTTGTGTTGAGATGGTGTTATTAGATATTGATAAAGTCAATTGGGCATAATTAGTACAACCAAAGTCATTGCTTACGCGGGCAGTAAGAATCTCATTTGGGGTCGAATTAGTATAGGTCGATGGATTTTGTATGGGGTTCGTTTCGTTTTGGGCATCAGCCAATAATTTGTAATAGACCAATTTTGTCAGATTTGAATCGTTGTTTTTAATGATGTTATCTACTTTGGTTAAATCGAATACTGAAATACCATCCCCGTTATCATCACATTGATACAGGGTTGTATTCTTTAAATCGATTTGAGGGCTGTATTCTATTTTTATTTCATCTTCGGCTGTACAAGTTGCTGGAGATAAAAGGACTTTTACTTTATAAGTGCCTGCATCAGTAACAGTAAGAGTTGGGTTTGTTTCGCCTGGAAGTGGAGTTGTTGAACCGTCTTTAAACCATTCGTAAAAATAAGTTGTAGGGAGTTTAGTGTCAATCATAAAGCTTTCTCCGTAACACAAAGGGTTATTTGTTGCAGAAGTACGATCTGGACCTAAGTCGATATCTGCTGAAAAACTTCCCGCTTCAAGAAAAACGGCAGAGTCATATAATACGGAATTATCATCGGCAATTACTAATTTGATATGATATGTTTTACCTATAATTACATCGGCATGGGCATTTAGTTTTACAGTTTGACCACTATAATTAACTGGACTTGACAAGTTTTCATTATTATTGAAATAATAGTTAGAATTAATATAGGGCTCGTTCATTGCTGAACAGCCTTCATGTACTGTGTTTTGATTATCAGTATAATCATTTATGGTCGGATGGACATTTTTGGAAGATACTGGAGTTGTGGTTCCAGGTAATACGGCAATATTTTTATAGTTATCTGTACTTCCTTTTTCTTTAATCAGAAAGGCAAATGCATCTGAGTATTGACAGGGAAAATACAGTTGGTATTCATTGGATGCAAAAATATAATTGAAACTTATGGAAGTGGTTAGTGGTTTAAAATCAAATTCGAGTACTGTGGCGTTAATGCTGGTGATTCCCAATGTTTGATCAAGATCTGAATCTCCAAGCCATAAGTTATTCCCAGTACCTCCGCCGTTAGTGTAAGGACCTATTGCTTCTTTACTGGTAGAGGTAGATAATATAACACCTTCTTTAATTGGGAAATTACTAGTGCCAGCATTGAAATAGCCATAACTTTTTTGACCAGTCGTAAACGTGTCTCCCGTTGCACTGGAGCTTATAACATTGGCGCAAGTGCTTTTTACCAAAACGTTCTCAACTAGTTCTTGAGCATTTTTGGTATCATCTACAGTTATGACTTGGGCATTTGCAATACCTAAGCTAAACAAAAGAATAACTTGTACTAGTAACTTTGCAGATTTCATAGAAACAAATATACTACAAATCTCTGTTTTTTAATATTCTATAAGATAGGAATAAAAAGATAATGGTCCAACACAAAACGATTACAATAGCCGAAAACGGAACACTGTAATCTTTGAGGTTTTCAACCCCCATTTGGTCACCAATTGATTTAATAAGTGATAATCTAGAAAAGGGTTCCAATATTAAATTAGACATTGCTTCCAATGGAAAAAATTGAGTGATGTAGCTTGCCATTTTGCCTTCAGGAAAAAGGCGAAAGTTCAAAATTCCTTTTGCTATGGCTTCGACAATATTCCAAACCAATAAAAATCCCAATGCAAAAGCAGATCGTTTTACCAATATTCCCAAGAATAAACAGAAAGAGAAAAATCCAACCAACTTTATAAAAAAGGCTAAGACATATTCTAAATCAGAAAAGACAATTCCAATTTCGGTATAAGAAGAGAAACTGTATCCTAGAAGTAAAGTCATTACAAACACAAAAACAGTTGAGCATAATGAAAACAAAACGATGGTTACAAATTTTGAGAGTATAAATTCTTTCTTACTCAATCCGTCAATTAGGTTTTGTTTTAAAGTGCCATAACTATATTCATTTGCCATCATTGAAACAATTACGATAGCCAAAAAGAGTTTTAAAATAGCTGCAATATAAGTGTTGAAATGCCAGATATATGGAAAATTAAAGATGCCCATTTCGGCAACCTGAAAATGAATGTTGCCAATATTAAACCTAATGGAGGCAATCAAAGCAATAAAAGAAAGTAATATAAAGTAGGTCAAAGTCAGCACACGACTGGCTTTGTTTAGCCATATTTTTTGTAATTCTATAGAGAGTAATCGTTTCATTTGAAGATAACTTAGATTGTTAGATTTTTAGACTGATGGATTCTTGATTTTTTAATTGTTATTGCAATTGAATTTTGCAATTGCTATTGTTTCGTTAATTCTAAAAACTGTTCTTCCAAGCTGTTTTTGCGTTTTACCAGATGGCTTAAACAAATATTATTTGAAAATAAGAAATGATTCAACTCTTTTGAATCTAATTTTGTTTTTAAGTAGACCAAAACTTTTCCCTCTGAAATAGTAGTTTTTTCGATTGCTGGATGGGTTTTTAATACTTCAATTAAATTATCAGTATCATCCGCCTGCAATTCGAAGAATCCTTCATTGGCTGAGATGCCATCAACAGGGCCCGTATAAAGAATTTCTCCTTTTCTTAAAACCATAACATGAGTACATACTTTTTCGACTTCGTCTAATAAATGGGAAGCTAATAGGATGGTAGTCCCTTTTGAAGCAATTTGTTTGATGATATCCCTTATTTGATGAATTCCTTGAGGGTCTAATCCATTTGTAGGTTCATCCAATATCAAAATCTCAGGATCGTTCAGTAGGGCAGAAGCAATCGCTAAACGCTGTTTCATTCCTAAAGAGAAAGTGATGAATTTGCTGTCTTTTCTATCGTTGAGTCCTACCAATTCTAATTTCTCCTGAATTTTGGAGTAATTGATGTTTTTTATTTTACAAACCAATTTAAGGTTTTCCTGAGCGGTCATGTAAGGGTAAAAATTGGGTCTTTCAATAATCGCTCCCACTTTTTTCAAAGCCTCATGCGTTTGGAGATTTCCATCAAACCAACTGTATTCTCCAGAAGTTTTGTTAACTACGTTGAGAACGATACCCAAAGTAGTCGATTTTCCACTTCCATTAGGGCCTAGAATACCATAAACATTGCCTTTTTTTATTTCTAATGAAACATTTTTTAAAGCTTGAAGACTGCCATAACGCTTGTTGAGGTTATGTATTGAAAGAATTGTTTCCAAATTAGTAAGTGTTTTTTGTATAGGACGAGTTTGCTTTGCTTTTGTTACTCTGAGGGTTCGATTATTTTCTTAAGCCTAGATTTATAGGGTAACTAGAAACTTTTTAGTTGCTTAAAATCAAATGTTTTTATTGATTTAAAAAGGGAAACACCTTGAATAAACAACCGTATTGATGTAAATTTGTAACAAATCTACCTGAAATGAGTGAGGCGCCTTTAATGTTTTTTAAAAAACCATGTTATCCAATAAATAGTTCATTGATGAATTATCTGGAGCGATTTGATCTTGTATCTAAAGAGCCTGTTGTTTATGATGATCTTTTGCGATTTTCTGGTGCGATAAGTGTTTTTGATAAAAATGATCAGGATACCTTATGGATTAGGGTATATTATAATGAATTTGAACGAAAAGAGATAGACCTAAATCTTAAAAAAGTATATTCATTATTGTATTCTGATGGAAACACTGATATTTTGAAGTACTTAAATGTTGATGCAATTGATTACTGTACTTTTGGAAACTCAAAGCCATTTAGAATAAAAGTTAGAAACATTTTGAATGACAACTATACTTATTTTTATATCAAGAAGGCGGATGCTTCCAGAGTTTATGGATTGGAATTAGAACATCTTCTCTCACCTTATAAAATTAATTTTTTAGTATTTAAAGATACTTTAATAGAAGAGCATATCACTGGAATTCCGGGAGATGTTTTTATGCAAACTTTATTGAATGAATGCTCAGAAACCGAAAAGGCACAAATTGCCAAAGAATTTGTAAAGTTCAATGAACGTTGTATGATTCGTTTATTGGGAGATATGAGATCGTATAATTATGTTGTTATTCCGATTCATGATTTTGATCAAGTTGTCTATAAAATTAGACCAATTGATTTTGACCAGCAATGTTATGAAGGAAATTTTAAAGTGTATCGACCACAGTTTTTCAAGGAAAATTATCCTATGATCCAAAACATAAAGAATAAACTTCAGGATCGATCCATAGAACAATATAAAAACGAAGAACGTTCTGCATTGGCCAAAAGAATAAATTCGGCCGAAAACAGAATTAAGATTCTGATGAAAATTATGGGTAATGACAATATTTCCACTGATGAAAATTTGGGTCAGCTGAAATTGGAATTATATCGTTACACGAATGATATGAATTTTAAAAATGCAAAATCAATGGGGAATGTATTGAGTGCCGCTTTCGAATTTGTTACCCGAAATTTCAATAGCTCCAATTTATTCAGACCAGGATTTTAGTACAAGCATTTATAAAAAATTACATTGATGAAAGACGCTTTCTTGTGTAATGATTCAATAAAGTTTCATTTATATTTTTTAACTCAGGAGTTAAGAAAGTTTTTCTGTCCTGTAAATCGTTTGTTAATTCTACTTGGCACACAGTACATTTATATTCTTTGAAATGACCAGTTACGTTTCTGACAGTCACTATTTTGTGACCAAAAATTGAACAGGCAGTCTTTTTCTCTACAAATTTTGACATGAAATCTAATAAGCTCATAGCGTGGTGGTTATAATTTGGAGCAAACGTATAATAAAAGCATTTAGTATTCAAATAAATCCGATGAAATACATCTTTTTTATTCTAAAGAAGTGTAAATCTTACAATATTGTTATTTATATAAAATCTATAGAGTTTGTTGTTAAAAAAATTCCCAACTACCTAAGCAGTTGGGAATTGTAATTTTATAGAAATAATTCTTTAAGAATACTTATTAAGACTTCTCTTCTTTATTGAAATAAACTAAATAGTAATACATCTGTTTTTCTTCGTCCCATCCTTTTTCCACAAATTTCTCTGCACTTTCGGGATTGATGAAATCCATTTTGATTTGGATATGGGTATCAAGGTTGATTACGTTCTTGATTGATTTTCTGGCATCACTCACGGCTGCATTCGCAATTGGGAAAGAGGTTACATCTTCAATGCTGTATTTTTCCCCTTTGTCAACTTTATAATTTTTAAATTCAGGAATCAAGTCTGGGTTGTCCAATACTTCATTCAAGAAATTAGTTTCTTCAAATTGATCGTTTTTTGCAAAATAATTTACAGAACGGTTCATAAACATTACCTCTTCTTTTTTGTCTTCGGCAGGGAAAACAACGTCTTTGGCAAAGTTTTGACAGAATTTCAAGTATTTTTTTGTGATGAAATTTTCGTCCTCGAATGCATCTACCGACAAGAAATACTCTAACCAATATCTGGCATCATAGCGATTGCTGTCAACCGATAGAATTTTGTATCCTTCTTCTTTTTTGTAATTAAAGATCAAACAACCTTTGTCCAGTTTGTTTAAGCTAACACCATGCTGCAATATCATTTCCAATTGCGTTTCTTTTTCCTCAAATTGTAAAAAGTCTGATTGGATCTCACTTTTGAAAATACCGATAGCATCGACTACATTATTATCAATACTTAAATTGGTTAAATAAGTCACATATACCTCACCATTTTTGATGTGCGGGTGATTAGACTGCTCAAAAAGATGTTGAGTTATCTTTTTGGAAACATCATGCAAAGAATTTGGATTGCTGAAAATTTCGGTAGCATATTTAAACATATCGTTGTAATCCAAATCCACTTCGTGTGCAAACTGAAAATAGTTTTCTTCTTTTTCCTTAAATGGTTTGAAGAAAAACTCTTTCATCAAAGGCACAATCTCATCGTTTAATTTAAAAGGTTCTTCCGATAAAAAAAGAGGCTCGTTGCGGCTCATGTTTCCCACACGGTGTATGGCTAGCGTTTCAATGTGCGTGTTGTACAGGTTGATCATTTGTTTTTAAGTTTATGAGGGACTAAGGTTCTAAGTTTCTGAGATTTTAATCGCGTTCTTTTATTCTTTTTATGAAGGCAATCAACATTCGTTCTACTTCTCGACTATCCTCATATAGGTTATTAAATTCTTCTTCTTTTATAAAATGTATGTTTTTTGCAATTTCTAATTGAGTTTGCAACTCAAACAAAGAACATACTGAAATATTAAGGAATCTTAGGAATTCGTTTTTACTATCTCTTCCAAAGCCTTCTGCAATATTACTTGGAACTGATATTGCACACCTTCTTAATTGTGATGTTAAACCGAAAATTTCTTCTTTTGGAAATATTTTTGTGTTAACGTAAATTTTGGTTGTCAATAGCATAGCTTTTTGCCAAACTAAGAGTTTTCTAAAGTTGCTCATTTTTTAAGTTTCTAAGTTAGTAAGTTTCTAAGGTACTATTTTTAAATAAAAAACCTACAATTTTAAAAACTTAGTAACTCAGTATCTCAGCAACTTAGTGACTCAAAAAACTAATTCCAATTCTCCTCAAAGCCGTAGTCTTCAAAACTATCGTCTCCTTCGAACATATCTAGGTCGTCTTCGTCCAAATCGTCTTCAAATTCGCCGTAGATGTCGTTATGCATATCATCGGCTTCAAAGTTTTTTTCTAAAGCTTCGTCAGGCATTTCTCCGTGAGAAAATATAGTTTCTGGATACGTATTACCTACAACTTGTTCTTCAATAGCGGCCAATTCCACTAAGAAAGTCCACATATTGATGAAATCGTAAACATATATGATTTTTGTATTTTCCTCGTCTAATATGTCGGATAATAGGTAATCACTCATTATTTTTTGTTCGCCTGGAACATCTCCAGTATCAAACATCGAAATCTCATCTTCTTGATTCCAAGTTTCGTCACAAGTATAAAAAGAGGCTACTTCCATTCCGTCAAAGCCAAATGAATTGAAAATAGCGTTGTGTAAATCTTCTAAAGTGTCTTCTGCAAGTATTGCTATGTCTCTAAAAATGTCTTCCTCGGCATCTAGAATAACTCTGAATTTATAAACCATAATCTTTGTTTTTATTGAAAGAGCAAATGTAAAGTTTAATTTTAGATTTCAGATTTATGAATTGGGTTTTGTTGAAAAGATTTTATCGGAGACTGATTTAGAGTAAACGTATGATTTTAAAAAATGACCGCAGATTCGCAGATTAATTTCTTGAAGAGTTGAATTTTATAATTTTAATTTACTTCGTCAGTTCGCTTCGCTCGTGTGTGCTAATTCCGCTGTAGGCGGTTAATTTATGATGTTAATTTTTTGAAATCTGCGAATCTGCGGGAAAAACAACTCATAGGTTGTTTTGAAGTCACTTTGGTTAGTTCTATTTTCTTTTTTTGAATAATTACAAAAATGCAAAATTTCTCTCTTTAGCCCCGATAGAAGTGGAAATCCTTATAAGCCGGGGTTCGGCTTATAAGATTGAAACGGATAGCGGGACTTATGTCTCCTAAAAATGCCTAATCTTTTTGCTCCAAAATCAACAACTGAATTCAGTCAAATAAAATCGAGTTTACTTCTTTCCCGTCAATCGTTTTCTGATTTTGTGATAGTGTTTGTGGTAAGTGCTATGGCTAGGATAAGTACGACTGGAAGTCATATTGTTAAAAATTAAAGCTGTGAGCAATAAAATAAGCACACCGATTAGAACCGGTGAAAACACATACATATATCCTAAGGCTTTTATTTTGTCGGAACCAATTACGGCGATTAGCGCGGTTGCTCCTCCCGGAGGATGCAATGTTTTTGTGATTTGCATAAAAATGATAGAAAATGAAACGGCTAGGGGAGCTGCTATCCAAATAATATCTGGTGCAAATTTATGAACGGTTACACCAATTAAGGCGGAAATTACGTGTCCTCCAACCAAATTTCGAGGTTGCGAAAACGGGCTCTGAATAATACCGTAAACCAATACGCTCGATGCTCCAAAAGAGCCAATTAAATAAACGGCATCATTTCCCTTGAAGTGGATGGATTGTATATAAGCAAGGATTCCGATGCCTACAAACGAACCTAAAAATGACCAGAAATGTTCTTTAAAATCAACTAATGTTTCTTTGTAAAGGATGTATTTTGTTTTGTGGTACGTTCGCTTTATTTTTTGAATAGGCATAGGGGAACTATTATTTTGCTAAAGTTGGTGAGTAGGTATAAACCGTAAATGGATAAATCATTTTGGCGGTGTATTTCGAAATCAGGCAAACCACTAGAATGGGGAAGAATAAGGTGTAATCATTCGTTAATCCACAAACTAGAAAAATAGACGTAAAAGGCGCGTGAATGCTTGCGCTTAATACAGCAGCCATTCCGATGATGATGAAATTTATAGGAATAACATTGGCCGAAAAATAAGTGTTTAATACTAAGGAAACCAGTAACCCCAGAAAAGCACCAATGAAAAGACTTGGTGCAAAAACACCTCCATCACCTCCCGAAACTAGGGTTGCTGATGTAACTATCGGTTTTAGAATCAAGATTCCAATGAATGTCAAAACGATTGACAATGTTAACTGTGTTTCGTTTGGATTTACAATTAGTTCCTTGATAGCGTGATAACCTTCACCATACAGTTGCGGGAATAAAAGTAATGAGATGCTCAAAATACTCGAACCTATAATGATTTTGAAATAGTGCGTTTTTATTTTCGAAAATTGAACTTTGAAAAACAAGACACAACGCGTTAAATAAACAGAAGTAAATGCTGCCAAAATCCCCAAAAGGATGAAATAAGGAATTGCTTTTAAGTGCCAAGTTGTAATAACTACATTAAACAGTGGTTTTTCATTTAACAGAAAAATAAGTCCAAATGCAGTACCAACTGCAATCAAATTACTGATTAAGTACGCGCGGGTAACTTTTCTTGATATCACTTCTAGAGCAAATAGAATCCCAGCAATTGGACTGCTGAACAAAGCCGTAATTCCCGCGGCAACACCGGCACAGATTAATTCGGTTTTGTATTCCTTGAATACGTTTTGTTTTCTTTGCGCTACAGAACCAATGGTTGCCGATGCGACAACAGTAGAAACTTCTATTCCTGTCGAGCCTCCAAAAATCACGGTCAATAATCCGTTGATGAAATGGGAGGATATTTTATAGTTGGGTAAATTCTGTGATTTTGAATTGGTACTTTCAAAGATTTCCTTAATGCCTTTGTTTTCTTTTTTCTTAAAAAGAAACTCTCGAAGAAAATAAATAACGGACAATCCAAAGATTGGGAAAAGGATATAACATAGAGGATTTATTGAGGCTTGGTGAGCAAATATCTCTTCGTAATATTCGGTTAGTTTTTTTAGGGCAATGCCTAAGAAAGCCGAAAGAAAACCAATCAAGATAGAAACGACAACTAATTTTTGGAGTTTTAGGAATTGAAAATTTCGTATGTATTGTCTCATTTTCTTTGTTTAAACCGAATCGGCGGGGTTAATTTTGATAGAAACGAATCTTTAAATTAGATAAAAAGCTCCGTTTTATTTTTTGGGATTACAAAATTAAAGAAAGAAAATTGGAATTGTTATATATGACGAATTATAATAACAATGTTTTGTGATTTATTTAAGAACTACGAGCTCCAAAGTTTTATTTCTCATAAAATTCAATGGGCGTGTTGTCTGGGTCTGCCATAAAGAAAAACTTTTTATCGGTGAATTCATCAATACGTATTTCTTCGGCGGTGCAGCCTTGTTCTATAATGTGTTTTCGTGTTTCTTGAATGTCATTTACCTCAAAAGCCAAGTGTCGCAATCCTGCAGCTTCTGGGCTGGAAACTCGTTTTGGTGGATTTGGGAATGAAAACAATTCAATAATAAAAGTACCGTTGAGAGCCAAATCCAGTTTATAGGAATCCCTGTTTTCTCGATAGATTTCTTGAATGATTGTCAGTCCTAAAATATCAATGTAAAAGTGTTTTGATTTTGAATAATCGCCGGCAATTATGGCAATGTGGTGTACTTTGTTTAATGTAATCATTGTAGATAAGTCATTTTAGGTAAGTTGGCCTCTGGATTTTGTTCCAATGCTTTGGTGTGCAATTTATCAATTAATTTTTTGGTGTTGACTATCGAATTTATTCTGAAAAGGAACAGTACTTCATTTTCATCATCAACATTTTGCCAAATATGCTCCAAATACATTTCTTCGGAAGCGTGAAAGGCTCTGTCGTTTTCCAAAACTTCTTTGATGGTTTCAAAAGGGACATTTCTGAGGGTTGCTAGGAGATGTGGCATTTTTTAGTTTTTTAGAATTATTTAAAACTTTTATAGCTGAGTTTGATTGTTGGTTTTGGAGTGGAGGTGTTTGGTTTTTTATGTTAACGTCTTGGCGCTTGGCGAGGTTGGGGAATAAAGATGCGGGATTTTTCGGTTAAACACAAATTTTCCAAATACAAAACCATCTTTAAATTCAACCTAAAACCCCCAATCTCGCCAAACGGCTGTTAGCGGTTCGGCTTTCTTTCTGTTTAGGTCTTTCCATTCTTATTTTTTTTAGCTTCTAATAAATATGCTGTTAACATGTAAACAGTAGATATCGTTAAACTAATAATGAAATACTTGTCGTAGGTAAGTTCGTTGAATCTTAATTTTCTAATTCCATCATCACAAGCAGTGCATTCAATTATAAGTCGTTTGCTGTCCAATGCTGTTATTAATATTGTCATAACGAAAAATATTAAAACCGTAAGGCAGGCTCTTTTTATTTTGTACTGTCGGGCTGTAAACTTTAATAACAAGAATGTCAATGAGGTAAAAATTCCAAAGAAAATGACAAAAATGTTGCTAGCAAATAAGTGAAAATTTTTACCAATAAATTGAATGTTATCACCGTTAAAAAACTTGAATGAAAACCTAACAAATTGTCGGTAATAGTCCTCGAATAAAAAAGCAAGTACAATTCCAACAAGTAGAAATCCTATTGTCTTCAAAATGGTTTTGTAATTACTCATAATTCTCTTCCACATTTAATTTTCTGTTGTATTTTCGCAATTCAAGCTGACCGCTAACGTCAGTCTGTGAAAAAACCTCCGTTTGTATATCACCAAATATAACAAAAAAGTTGTGTCAAAACAGGAATTTTCGTATTTTTAAGAATGCAGCATATCACAGGAATTTCCCGTCATCAGATGCGTTTTTCTAGTTTAGAAGACGCTATAAGTC
>NZ_JBFUBE010000036.1:0-19187 GCF_056405915.1 Flavobacterium sp. P1_E4 | reverse complement strand
CAATTCCTTTTTTGTCTTTTTTTTCCTTTTTTTCTTCTTCAACTTTCCAATTACAGTTTTCTAAATATAATATATATTTATCAGGATAATTTTTTTTGAATTCCCAAAATTGAATAGGCAATTCACCATAACCATCTGGATTAATCGTTTTTTGCATTGCACCAGCTGTTAGAATTTCACTATCATAAGATTGGATAGAATCTAGTTTTCCTTCATTTTCGGACATTGCTATTAAAATCGCTTTCTCATCTGTTGTTACACTATTGTTTTTTAAAAGATCATCCCATTTAGGAAAATCTTTTAAAGGTAATTCTCCCCAATAAGCGGGTCCATAAACACTTCCATATCTAGTGCATTCAACTGTTTGTCTATATTTTTCTCCGCAATTACAATATTTAACCTCCAACCTTTCACCCTCTTTATTTATGAATTCTTTATTTTCTTCGAAAAAAATTATTTCATTTGCTGGATCAGTAGTTTCCGCTTTAAAGTATAGAAAAGCATTTTTATCTGTTCTTTTGTCAAATTTATCTGTAAGGGCTTTTACATCTTCTTTGCTTTTAGGTTGAAGCGTAATTTCTTTGGCATAAGTATTAGGTGTGATAATTATATCTTTAAAGATTTCAAATTCAATCTTTGTTTTTTCTTCTTCGCCAATTAAAAATTTTACAGGATTGTCATAAATCACTTCTGTGTTCGTGAGTTTGTTTTCGTTTATTTCAACTGCTAGTTTTCCTATAGTTCCGTTACAAGTTGCAACTACCCATACTTTTTCTTTTATCTTAGCTTTTGTGATTTTTTTAAATGAAATAGAATCTCTTACCTTCTTTTTGTAAGTTATTGTTACTTTTTCTCCACCTTTGGCTTTGTCAAAAGTAGTTTGAGGAGTGTAATCAACTAGATCCTCTTTTTTTATTTTCTGTTCTGTAACAAATCTAGCTTTTATCTTTTTTTTATCTTCTCCTTTTTTTGCAATAATAGTTTCTTCTGTACTTTCATAAACTGGAGTTAGTACTTTTTTTGCAAAATAAATTGCTGTAACTTCTGATTTGTTTTCATCATTCATTACAGGCACTTTAAATCTTGGGCTTCCAAATTCTACATTTGCCATATCAATTATTTATTACCTTTCATTTGGACTTTTTTATTTGAAATCAAATTCAAATTTTCTTTTGTAGCTACTATTTCAATCTTCTCTGCTGTTTCTACAAAGGTTTGACTTAGATTAATGTAGTTGTCTTTAATTCGAATATATAGATTCTTTGCACTTTTGTTAATTGCCATAAAATGGTTTTTAATAGATTAAAACATACTTGATTTTTCAGCACTATTCACTTCAACTGTTTTCTGACTGCTTTCCAAAAGCATATTTTCTTTGGTACTATATACAGTTATTTTTTCTGCATATTGAGTTGATTCTAAAGAACTTCTGATGTGTTTTTGTTCTATAATTTCACTTTTGTCATTGGCACTTTCTGTTAAATTTCCTGTAGCACTTTGGTTAATATCATTGCCGGCAATTTGTGTTATATTTTTATTGGCTGAATTGTCAATATTCTCCCCCGCACTTACAGTTACATTTTTCCCTGCTGTAAATGTGATATTCTCTCCAGCATTCACCGTAAAATTCTTCGGAGCATTAACTTCAATATTTCCTTGGCCATCCATTTTCCAGGTATTACCTGATGGATCTTCAATGAATACACTTCCTTCGGCATCATTAAAAATCATTTTGGTGCCGGAGCGGGTATGGATTACCTTTTGGTCGTTGCCACTGGTGTTATATCCTGAACTTTCGCTTCCATTATAGTTTGTTCCAATGACATAGGGTCTTTCGGCATTACCACCTTCAAATCCTACGAGAACTTCCTCGTCAATTTCGGGAACAAAATAAAATCCTTTTCCTGCTCCAGAATGCGGTTGTACCAAGCGCATCCAATCACTCTTGGTATCCCCACCTGCCCAGTTAAAGGATACTTGTACACGACCTAAACCTTCCGGATCATTATTGTCGATAACTTTTGCAGGCTGGGTTTCGGCTTTGGCGTACGTATGTACATCTGTGTAATGAGGTGCGGACACATCGGCAGGGATGGCTTTGAAAGCACAATTGTAATTTCCGTGAACTTCGGAGTGATGCGTTACCTCTATAACCAGTAAATTGTGTTCTACGGTTTTATTCTGTATAGTGAATTTTTGCCCTATGCCAAGCGGAAGATAAGAAATACCACTATAAAAAATACTGTTAGCATCTTTACCGTTGGTTTGTAATTTGACCATTTCTTCCATAGTGCTTGAATCAAGTGCTTGTGCTGTATAAGCCCCCACTTCAAGATCTGGTTGTGCAACGGCACCTTGACGGTAACCAACAGCGGTTGCAAATCCATCTCCGCTACCTGTATTTGTTTTGGCAGATGCATTTTTGATGTTGGACGCACTGTTGTAATCATAACCTCCCAAAGATTCTTTATGAGAGAGCAATAGTGTCTGTATTTTGAAATGGTGCAACGAAGCCCCATTAATTAATTTGACCTTACTTGGTTTTGTTTGTCCAAACTGCATACGCATTCCATCTGAGTAAAACCATTGTCCGTAACGCTGTGCCAACCTTTTTAAGAAGTCAAAGTTGGTTTCGTTGTATTGTGACATATACGCCAAATTCGGTTCATAGGTTGGTACAATAGCATCGCGATTGTAAAAATCACCTGGACCTTCTGCTAGAATTGTTTTTACAATGGTTTCCAAATCTCGTTCCATAAAGGTCCGTGATCGTTTCATATCATCAAGAAATATCGTGTGACTTATTCCTCTTACGTGCAATCCTGCTGGACTGCCATGCAGGTCAATGGATTCTAATGAATTGATGACTCCTTTGGCCATCAGTTGAATTCCAGTAAGACTCTTGAAAGTGAAAATCACGTCTCTTCCCAGATAATCTCGAATAGCCTTGGCCTGATCGCTAGGTTCTATGATGGAAGTGTTTGTGTATTGCCAGACAAAGGAAAAATGATGGTGGTCTGCCATTTTTTGTTCCAAGATTAAATCATAGTAAATGACACTTGGGGAGAAACCACTAATGTCTATATGTACTTGTTCTGAGAATCTACTCATGAGTTTGGGGTTTAATCAGTTAAGTATTTAGTCGGTAGTCAATTAAATAAAAATAGTTACTAGTCTAAAGCAATCCAATTGTTTGAAAATTTTGCATCGCCAAAAGTTAGTTCTTTGGCAATAAGTTCAAGTGTTATTTTCATTGGGATGTCTGTAGTGCTAGTAAACTGCTCATGGTAGTTTATGCAAAAAGCTTTTTTAAAATCAAGTTCTTTCATTTTACTCAGGGCATCACGGCGATAGAATATTATTTTTCCGTCTTTTGTCAATTCGCTGTTAAGCATCCAAGATAGGAATTTGGTATTTTGTGTGGCTTCTATTATTAGCTTGATAGCACCACCTTTTGGATCTCCAATTGGTTTCCCTGTGGTGTCTGTTCCTTGTTTGAAATCAATATTAAATTCAAGTACGTTGTACTCTTCTCCGTCAACATGAAAGGTAGATAAAAAACTCATTTTTTATTATTTTAGATTTTAGACTTATTTGGAATTTATAGTTTAAAAGAAAACTATAATCTATATCAACAAAACATTATCGATTCGTTTGGAATAAATTTTTGGAAGCAAAAATGTTTTTTTTTAAGACAAAAAAGGAAGTCCATAAATAGACTTCCTTTAATAGGTTCAAGCTTAAGAAAGTTTGACGAAGTCCCCAGGATTATACCCAAGCATTGTCAAATTCTCCTCCACCCATAGCAATTTTGCGAGCAGAAATCATAAAAGTCTCAGTTAACGGATTGTCACCTGTGTGATCAAAGTTTTCTTTGTATTTCACCATGTAAGCTTCTGTAAACTTCAATTCTTTTAGAGTTGCATTAGAATCACGTTTAATGAATTTTACAGACCCGTCTTTTCTTTCGAAATTGTTGGTCATCCATTCGAACAATTCTGTTCCACCAGTTGATTCTACCTCTACCATGATTCTGCCTCCACGAGTTACTGTGGATGGGCGCCCTGAAGCGTCAGTTTCTTGAGCTAAATCATAGCTTACTGCAAGTACTTTGTAATCTTTTCCTCCTACGGATAATGTTGTTGAAAATGACATAATAAAAATGTTTTAGTTATAAATTTATTTATTTACAAAGTAAAACTAGCAAAAAATTCGTACATTATTTTGTAAGAATGTTAATATTTTGTTAAATATGAATTTTCCTAAAAAAATAGGCACTTCAGAGGCTTTTTATGTCTTTATTTATGTCTGAAATTAGTATGTTTTATACCAAATATGAGCTTAAATGTTAATTTTTTCTTTCAACTTATATTATATATTTACTATTAATCTTTCAATATTGATTAATTTGTATAAAAAAATAAGAAAAATAAGAATAAATTAAAATATTTTAATCGCGTATTTATACGTAGGTATTTTTAATAAAATGGAAATTAATTTTTGTAAGAATTAATGATTTTTTACTTATTCATTTAATATCCTAAAATAGTTTTAATTAACAACTGATAAACGTCATATTTTGAATTGATTTTCTATTTTAAATTTACATACAATTTAAAATTAGGGCGTTATGAGACAGCAAGTTCCCGTGTCAACAATTATGACCAAAAACATAATTAAACTGACTATTTCAGATGATTTAACAAAAGCGGAGTCTCTCTTTAAGCATTATAAGATCAGGCATATTCCAGTGGTGAATGGAGAGACTATAATTGGAATGCTGAGTTATACCGATTTGTTGCGTATTTCCTTTGCAGATGCAATAGATGATGATGAAGAAGTTGTGGATACAACCGTTTATAATATGTTTACTGTAGAGCAGGTAATGGCAAAAAAACTAATTACCATTACGCCAGATACAACAATTAAAGAAGCTGCCCAAATATTGGCAACAAAAGAATTTCATGCCTTGCCGGTTTGCGAAGACCATTTGTTGGTGGGGATAGTAACCACCACCGATTTGATAAAGTATTTAATTGACCAGTACAAATAAGTGTTTACTAAAGAAGAAAGTCCCAATGTCTCTTTTATGAGTATTGGGACTTTTGAATTTTTATACTGTTGTCAATTGTTTTAAATCGGCTACGGTTTGAATTGGGTCTTCAGCTTTAAATACAAAGCTTCCGGCAACAAGTACATCCGCTCCAGCTTCAACCAATTGTAATGCGTTTTTATTAGTAACACCACCGTCAATTTCTATGATAGTTGATGCTCCCTTTCTAGTAATCAAATCTTTTAGTTTTTTCACTTTAGCATAAGTGTTTTCTATAAAAGATTGTCCGCCAAAACCAGGATTCACACTCATGATACAAACCATATCAATGTCATTGATCACATCTTCCAATAAATCAACACTCGTGTGTGGATTTAATGCCACTCCAGCTTTCATTCCTTGAGCTTTAATAGCTTGAAGGGTTCTGTGTAGGTGAGTGCAGGCTTCATAATGTACAGTCAAAATATCAGCGCCTAAATCTTTGAATGTTTTAATGTATTGGTCTGGGTTGACAATCATCAAATGTACGTCAACTGTTTTTTTAGTATGTCTGGTGATAGCTTCAAGAACAGGCATTCCAAAAGAGATATTTGGAACAAAAACGCCATCCATGATGTCAATGTGAAACCAGTCGGCTTGACTGTTGTTAATCATTTCGATATCACGTTGCAAATTAGCAAAATCGGCAGCTAGAACTGAAGGGGCAATTAGTGTGTTTTTACTCATTATTGTTTTTTGTTGCGTAGAGACATACTGTTGTGCGTCTTAACAAATTTGTAGTTTTTTGCAAAATTAGTTTTTTTTAGCGCAAAGGCGCAAAGATTTTTCCAAATTCGCAAAGATTAACGATTTTTTGTGTTTCTGATAGCTCAAAATTAATTTGAACCGGTCCTCTTAATGGGTCTAAAAAATGGTTCTACCACGAATCGTGCGGGTGTTTACAAATAGAAATTATTAGCTAAAATTAAAGCCACGCAAAGAAAATCATTAAGATATTAATATAATTAAGGCTTAATGGAACTTAATATCTTAATGGTTTAAAATTTAAACTCATACAAATTAGGGTAGTACTAAAAAATAAAACTCCGGACCCTAGCCCAAAAAGGCGAATAGTGCGAAGCAAAACCCGAGAACGAAGTTCGAACAGACGGGGTTTTATTGATAAAAATAAAACTCCGGTAATCAGCCGGAGTTTCAATCATCAATCAAAAAACGAACAGTTAATCAGACTGTTGTTCACGTTGTATTAAAATAGTTAAAATTGCTTTTTTAAAAATTTTAATTTGGGGATATTTTTATTAACCTAAATACGTTTTCAAAATTTTACTTCTTGAAGTATGTTTCAATCTACGGATTGCTTTTTCCTTGATTTGACGTACACGCTCACGAGTTAGGTCAAAAGTTTCACCAATTTCTTCCAATGTCATTGGGTGTTGGTCACCAAGACCAAAGTACAAACGCACTACATCAGCCTCTCTAGGAGTCAATGTTTCAAGTGAACGTTCGATTTCAGTACGCAACGATTCATGGATTAACTCTCTGTCTGGATTTGGTGATTCACCAGAACGCAATACATCATAAAGGTTAGAATCCTCTCCTTCTACAAGAGGCGCATCCATAGATAAGTGACGACCAGAGTTTTTCATAGACTCTTTTACGTCATTTACGGTCATGTCAAGTTCTTTTGCAATTTCTTCAGCAGATGGTGGACGCTCATTAGATTGCTCCAATAAGGCATACATTTTGTTGATTTTATTGATAGAACCAATTTTGTTCAATGGTAAACGAACGATACGGGATTGTTCGGCCAAAGCTTGAAGTATCGATTGACGAATCCACCATACAGCGTATGAAATGAATTTAAATCCACGAGTTTCGTCAAAACGTTGTGCTGCTTTTATCAAACCAAGATTACCTTCATTAATTAAGTCGGGAAGGGTAAGACCTTGATTTTGGTATTGTTTGGCTACCGAAACTACGAAACGTAAATTGGCTTTTGTTAATTTCTCAAGGGCTCTTTGATCCCCAGCTTTAATTCTTTGAGCTAATTCTACCTCTTCGTCAGCGGTAATAAGGTCAACTTTTCCAATTTCTTGTAAATATTTGTCTAATGAAGCGGTTTCACGATTAGTAACCTGCTTGGTGATTTTAAGTTGTCTCATGTTTTTGTCTCCTCAATTTTTTAAGTGTACAAGTGATTATACGTATGGGGTTACCAAAAAGTTACAAAACAAATAAAAAAATATTTGAATATGAATTAAAACCTAATTTTAAAGGTTTTGTTTATTTACCTAATTTTATTGCAAACCTGTTAAAACATTTAGACAAAGGAGTTTTGTTTCTTTATCGCTTTGAGAATTTTTGAAATGATATTTAAACATTGGTGCTACATTGAATTTTATTTTTTTGTTGAGGTTGTATTCAAAACCCATTCAAAAATTCAGCCATAAAGTTTTGGCTGTTAAATCTTCTGTTTTTCCAATTTTAAATTTACTTCCGTTATCGGTTATTGCGGAAACATCATTGTTATTCAAAAATAAATAATTGATACCCAATAATAGCATTTCAGCTTCTGCTTCATTCGCACAATATTTTAAGCGCAACACAAAAAGAGTTTTTTTATACAAATGGTATAACTCTTCTTGTGCCTGCCTATTTTGTTTAATGCAAGATTTTATAAGGTTTTCTACATTCAATTAGATAGAGAACTATTAATTTTAAAAATATCGAATAAACCTCACTTGGCAATTATTACTGTTAACTTTTGATTGAGAAATGACATTCCCGTTTGAGAAATCTATACAAATCGCATTGTTTTCGTCCACTTGTGTTGAACTCCAATAACTTGAATTTTTAAAAGTACTAAGGTTTTCTATTTTCAGATTTTTATATAATAATGATAATTCATTCTCAGATGGAAGAAACCAATCATTTGTATTGTTTATGTTGTACAACAGAGACTCTCTAGATGCTACTGTTCCATTATTTGCAGGATTGCATATACTTGGATTGGTATAATAATTATTCAATTTGTCGTGGTAATTTGTTATGGAAACAGAGTTTAATAATCCTACACCAATTTCTGAGCTATTTGCATTATCAATTAGTGATCCTAAACAACCCCATTCAGATTCGTTAGTATCCAAGGGTGAAACTTCCATGTATCTCCATCCATTAGAATAACTTCCTTTATCATAAAAAACAATACCACCAGCTGGACCTTTGTCTCCAATTATATATTTTTTTGTTGATTGACAGTGTTTTCTTAAAATTATATTCTTAATACCGTTTTTTATAACTAAGTCATCGTCATTGAACTCTATCATCCTATCAATATTCCAGTCTTTGGCTGTATGCGAATCTCCTTCTATGTTAATGTTCAAATGTAATTTATTGTCTACAAATAGAAAAACCCAGGTACCTTTAAAACTTAAACCATTATAATTGAACAAAAGTGTTCCATCTTTATTTGATTCAAAAAAACCACTTGCATATTTATTGTCATTCCCTAAAGAATATGGAATTTTCCAAATGCAAATTTCTTCTTCAGAATTAGATCTAGCAAAAAGGGAATTGCAATATGCAATAATATCTTCTTTTGAACAACTATCAATTGCAATCTTTAATTCTTGATTGTTGTTTACTTCAAACATCGTATTGTCATCCATTTTTGTGCTTATTGGATAGCTAATGCTTATAGATTGGTCAATAGATAAACTTCCTAAAAATTCACTAAATTGAATGTCACTACTTAAAACTTTAGTTCCAATTGGCGCTAAATTTTCATCATATAGTATTAATTTAAATGGATAAATAAAGTCAATACAGACAATATTCTCTGTTACATTCTTACCTTTAGTTGTTACTTTTTCTAATAAAGTATATAATTCAGAGCCTTTCTTGATTTTTTCTGTATTCGATTGTACGTACCCACCTACTGGTTCATTTTGACAAGAGGAAAATAAGATGAATGGAATTACAAAAAATAAAAGTTTTATTTTTTTCATGATTTTATTTGTTGTTGATTAAGGTTTATTCTTAGTCTAAAACAAATACTAAAGGTTGCGTCAAAAATAAAAATACCTGCTCCAAAAAATATTGAAACAGGTAAGTCTAACTAATTTAATTGTTATTCGGAAGATTAGTTAATACAAGAAATAGTGCTAAATGGCATAGACTATTTTTTATTCATATGGGTTTTATTCCATTCCTTCTAAGTTGATGATTCTATCAAATATTTGCTTTAAAAATAAAACCATAAAAAATACTCCTGCTCCTAGAATTAAGTGGTCAGAAGTAAGCAGTAATGGGTCATCTAGGATGTCATATAAGCTTGGAACAATCAGACATAATGACCCCAAAAGTCCAATCCATGGATTGATTTTGTTAAATATAGTTTTGAATTGCATATATGTTTGGTTATTAAGTTCTAGTCTCATGGTATTCGTTTTTGGTTTTTTGGTGCAGTAAATTTAAAGAGCAAAACACTATTTTTTTAGAGAAATGTCATGAACACGTTTTTTGGTGTCATGAAAGGAGAGCTTGAGTATATAAATCGGGACTCTGGATTGATCCGAGTGGGATATAGGTTCATTAATCGTTTAATAGTAGAAAGTTTAAGGAGCGAAAGAATAGGCTTTATTAGGAAGGATGGATTCCTGCTGTCCGCTATATTCCATTTCGTCCCGTCCCGTCCAAAAAGGCGGGACGGGACGAAATGGGATGCCGCTTCCATCAGGGCTAAAGAGCCAGCATATTTAATTTTTGGAAAAAAAAGGCTAACATATGGCAGAAAAAAAGAGTCAAGGGAAGGAGTTTAGGATATAAAAAAAGAATTGTTACGATATAATATTCATTTTCTTGATAAAATCTTTATAGGTATCGCTAAGGTTTATTTTGTGGTTTCCTTTAAGGATGATTAGATTATCGGCCAGGATGATTTCCTCAATTTTATCAGTGTTCACGATATAGTTTCTGTGGGTTCTGATAAACTTATCTTTATCCAGAAGAGCACTGATTTTTGTTAGTGATATCAAAATAACAAATTTTTCTTTTTCGGTAACGATGTTACAATAGCGTTCTTCCACTTCAATATAGATGATGTCTTGCAGCGATACTTTTTTAAGCGCATTTTTCTTTTTGATGAATAGATAATCATTACTGATTACGGTGTTTTGGTCTTCACTCAAGAATACATTGGTTTGCTCGTAGAATTTTTCGACAGCCATTTCAAGGGCATATAGAATTTCCAATTCATTGAAAGGCTTCATCAGGAAGCTGAAAGGTTTGGTGAGTTTGGCTCTTTCAAAAATCTGACGGTCTTGAGAGCTAGTCAAAAAAACAAAAGGCTTGGATGCGTTGGGTACAATGTTGATGGTCTCGGCAAAGGTTATACCATCTGGTTTTCCGTCGAGAAAAACATCGATAACAATGATGTCAACCGTGTTTTGGTAGAATAACTTTAGGGCATCGGTGTAGTTTGTGGCTACGCCTACAATGTTGTATTTGTTGGCTAGCAGCACTTTGCTCAGTGCGTCACTTTGCTCTGGGGTATCTTCTATAATAAGTACATTGATGTTATCCATTCTTTTCTGTTTTTGGGAACGTCATGATCATCTTGGTTCCTTGGTTGAGTTGGCTTTCTATAGCTAGGGTGCCATTGTTTTTCAGGATCATTTGTTTGCACAATTGCATGCCAAGACCCGTTCCTATAATCTCTGAGTTGCTTTTTTTGGCTAATAATTCGTTCCTCACCCCAACCCTCTCCAAAGGAGAGGGAGCCAGAACTAAATATATAAACAGCTTCTATTACTTATAAAAGTATATAAATTAAGTTTGTATAAGTCAAAAATGTAAATTTAAATTAATCTTGTGTAGTTATAATTGTATTTTGTAAAAAAATGGCGTTGTCGAGCAGGTTGCGTAATATGATTTTTAGCGAATCGAGATCTACCCAGATAAAACTATTTTTAGAAACAGCATTTTCAAAAGTAATGCCTTTATCTAGCAGTAACGGTTTGTAGTTGTATTCTATTTGTTGCACGATGGAATACAAATGCACAGAATCTTTGTGGAAGTACAATTGTTTGGTTTGTAACAAAGCCCAATGAAGCAAATTGTCCAGCAAACTGTAAGCRCCGTTTGCAATCGCGCTGTTTTGGTGCAGGAGWTGRTCTAGTTCGTTGTAGTTTTTGGTTTCCARCGAAGAAGTTAATTTGGTATTGCTGGTTTTTAAGGCATTCACMGAAGAGCGTAAATCATGACTCACAATAGAAAATAATTGATCCTTGGTGGCATTGAGCTCGTCTARTTTKTYTTTTTGGGTAAGGATKATTTTTGCATTTTTTACTTTTTGGGCATAGACATAAACGCCTCCTACTAGAAGTAATAATAAACCCAGCGTAGAAAAAAACATAGTGTTGCGTTGGGTGTCTTTTAGCTTGTTCTCAACTTTAAGTACTGAAATTTGTTTTTGTGCTATTGCATATTTTTTTTCATAGTCTGCAATGGCCCATATTTTGTTTTGATCATTTAAAGTGTCTTTCCATTGTTCGAATTCTTTTCTATAAACCAGCGCTTTTTGGAAATCTTTTCTGTTTTCTTCTACCACTGCCATATTCTTAGATGCATTTTGTTTTAATTCAAATAATTTTGTTTTTTTTGATAATTGATAAGCTTTTTCAAAGTAAGGGATGGCTTGATTGTCTTTGTATTGTAGGTAATATAGATTTGCAATATCCATGTATGAACTAATAATCAAAGAAGTGTCTTTTTCGGTTTGCTGCAATATAAGAGCTTTTAATAGATATTTTTTGGATTTATTAAAGTCTTGGAGTTCCAAATGACAGATTCCTAGATTATGAAACAAGGTGCTTAGTTTGTATTCGTGATTTTCTTTTTTTGAATTTTTCTCTATTTCTTGAAATCTTATTATAGCTTTTGAAAATTTTCTTCTCTCAAGTAAAATTGTTCCTAGACCAAATTTGACATCGTAAAAGAATGGAAATGTAGTTGAAATTAAATTATATTCTTTTTGAGCTTCTGTAAACATTTTTTTTCTTCTAAAGCAGTTTGCTCTAAAATAATGGCAATAATCATTAATTTTTACATTTTGTGTAATCATTAATTGTCTCATTGAATATACTAGTGTGGAATCCCATTCTTTTTTAGAAAAAAAAGTTTTAGCTTTCTTAAAATTAATTTCATTTGGATAGTTAGATGTTGTTTTCTCTATTTCTAAATCAAATATTAATTTAATAGAATGTTCTTGAGAATAAAGGCTGAAAAATAAAAACAAGAGTATAAGTATAAAATTAATTTTTATGTTTTTACTCTTGTTTTTCATTATAAATTAATTAAGATATATAAAATTATCCTTGCACAGTAGTGACAGTTCCTCTAGAAGTTTCAGGACCACCAATAATAGCCTCTAATTGTTCTTTAGAAAGTGGAGTTGAATTCTTTAGTTTCGCAGCTTTTGCTGTGTTTGCGTTTTGTGTTGCTTTGTTTTTCATAATTTTTTGTTTTTTAATTTTTATAAATGCCCCAATTTCTTTTGAGTCAGTTGGGGTTTATGACTGTGTGGGCGCGGATTGCAAATCATAAGTGTTCGAAACCTCATTCCGGATTTAAAATTGTATTTACTTTGTTTGGATCACCTCCACATTTTTCCACTATGTCTTTGATAATTAAAACTTCTAATTCTTGTGCAAATTTTAATTTTGCAATTTTATATCCTTTGAGTTCATTGAGTTTTTTATAAACCACTAATAAAATAGCTGTTATCAAAGTCATATACATTACTACTTTTACACCATTGATATTTCTGCTTAGCAGATGGCTAAAATTTAGATTCTGTTTTATGAATTTAAAAAACACTTCAATTTCCCATCGTTGTTTATAAATTTCTGCAATATCCTTTGCCGTCAAGCTTTTACTGTTCGTCAAAAAATAAAACACTTCACCATTTTCCTTTTCTTTTGCAATGATTAAACGCAGGAATTTTTGAGTTTTTTTATTTCGCTTGTCATATAATTTTACTTCTAAATCTTTTTCTAATGTTAATCTTTCTGTTTGTTTTTCATCGATTTCAAATTCTTTAACCGTTTCAAAACGAGTGTAATTATTCAATCGCGTTACAAAGGTTAAATTATCCTCATTTAGCTCTTCAAATGTTGCTCTTGCTTGAAGCCCCCTATCAAAAACCAAAATATTGTCTGCACTTAACGGACATTCTTTTATCAACTCTTTTAATGCAAAATCCTCTGAAACAAACGACTGCTCTGTAAAGATTTTTGAATAAATCGGTATTTTTGAAAAAGCGATGCTAAATTTTACAAATTTCTTATCTCCCTGTTTATTAATTTGCATCCCTTCTTTTAATAATTTAGAAGAAATACTAACCAGCGTGGAATCAAAAGAAATAATATTATGCTTCTTCTTCAAATATTTATCTTGATACTTTTTTAGGCAACTATTGAATATTGCTTCAAAATAATCAGCATTTATATTTACCAATCGATCTCTGATAGAATTGTATTTTACACCTTGATAGCTAGTATTTGCAATACTTTTGAATGCTAACGAATGATAAAACTCTTCCATTACTCTCAAACTATTATGTTTGATGTTTAACATCGAAAATAATAGCAATTGAAACATCGTTTGTCCATGAAGTTTCTTTACTTGATGGTCAACATTATAAGCAAGTGATAGTTCTTCTAATTCTCCTTTCGGAATATATTCTAAAACTTCTTCTAATTTCATAAGTCTGTTTTAGACTCAAATATAATAACTTTGAGGTTTCGAACACTTATGATTGCAAATCCGCGCTATCGGAGTTTTTATTATGGGTATCTGACTGCAGTTTCAGTACCCCTTGAAGTCTCAGGTCCTCCAATAATAGTCTCCAATTCGTTTTTAGGAAGAACTGTCAAATTTTTTAGTTTTGCGGTTTTTTCCGTGTTTACGGTTTGAGTTGCTTTGTTTTTCATAATTGTAAATTTTAAGTTTTAGAAATGCCTCAATTTACTTTGAGCCATTTGAGTTTATGACTGTGTGAATATTGAATTTGGATTGTGTGCTCCGTGTTTGTGACAAAGCAAGATCGCGAAAGCTTTCGGGATCGTAGAGCAGTAGTTACCATTACATTATTAATCTTGGGTATCTGTTTTAGTACCTCTTGATATAGGAGGGTCTGTTCCAGCAATAATCTTCTCCAATTCGTTTTTAGAAAGAACTTTCAAATTTTTTAGTTTTACGATTTTAGCCGTGTTTACGGTTTGAATTGCTTTTTTTTCATTTTTTTTCATTTTTAGATTATAATAATTCCCAATTTATTTTGAGCCATTTGGAATGTATGACTTTTGGTATGGAAAAATGTTGTTGGCTTGAATAAGCAGGAAATAACATTCGAGTATCCTGTACTTAAATGAATTAAGCATTAATGTACAAAAAACGTAATGGTACAAAAAATCTTTAAAATGATTTAAAAGCTCATGAAAACCATTCGAATCATTTTAAAATCATGCTTTTGTCGCATCTCTTCGTCCGCCTGCTTTCGCTTGGACGTGACAGAAATCTGTTTATTATCTGTGGTATTGAATTTTGGAAAATTAAATATAAACAAAATATCTAGACTTGTAAATAAAAAGTCAGAAAAATTATAATTAATGGTGTTTATTATTCTAAAAAATAGTGTTTTAGGAATTTTCCCTATGATTACCTGCTTATGGATTCCCTGAAACTATAAAATAAACGTTCAGCCAGAGTTTTGTTTTCGGTAATGATTTCGGCAGAGGCAGTCATGCCATTTCTAAAAATGATTTGGGTACTGTTAGTCGTTTTTTGTCCGTTGGGTAAAGCAACAATGGCATAAAAGCTTTTGTTTTCTGGGCTTGGTATTTGCGCTATCGATTTTATTTTGCCTTCGGAGGCTCCAAATTCTTCAAATGGGTATCCTTGAAATTTAATGAGTACCTGCTGTCCTATTTTTACTTTTCCAAAATTATCCTGAGGGATTTTTATCTCCCCCAAATAGTCGTTTTTGTTGCCGGCAACATACATTACAATACTGTTTGCTCTTAGGTTTTGTTTGGCCTGCAACGCTCCTGTAAAATTAATAACGCCTTTGTTTGGGGCTGTTAACAGGTATTGATTTTTCCATAAGGCAATCACGCTTCGCAAAGTGTTTAGGGATTGTTTGAATGTTTCTTTTTGTTCTACGCCGAGTTTGTCCAAATCCAAAAGTTCTTTCTCTTTGGCACGAATCAGCATAGTGTTGTTGATTAGGGCAGTTTCGGTATTTTTTAGCGGTATTTTTTTGTCCAAAAGTTTGCTTTCTTCCTTGTTCAAATCGGAGGCGGCTATTATGTTTTGTTTGTACAATGTTTGATTCATCTGGTACTCCTTCTCTTGAAGCATCGCATTTTGATTTAAAATTTGTTTTTGATTTTTTAAATTTTGAGTCAAGTTGATCAATTCGCTGATATCGGATTTTAGGAAATTTTGTTTTTGCTGGTAGTACCCATCACTAAACAAGGCCAGTGTTTGCACATATACTTGTTGAAAATCTTGGTAAGCAGTTTGTATATTTCCAAGGTTTTGATAGTTTTTTAAACGCCATTGTTTTAAACCTGCCAAGTCTTTATGAATGACCAAATTCACCAATTGATTGAGTTCTTTGTCAAGGTCCAGAACTTCTTCGTGTTTTGATGTGCTTTCTATATAGCCTAAGGTTTGTCCCAATGTGACGCATTGGTTATCGGTTACAAATAATTGCTCCAATCGCCCGTTTACTTTTGCAATTACGGGTTTGGGTGTTTGTACTGCAATCAGTTCAAAATCGGTACGAACGATGGATGGGTATTCTATAAACCAAGTGACTGCAAACAAAATTGACAAAACACCGCAAAGGATTAAACTTCCCCAACGAATCAATCGGTTTGGGATTTGCTCAAGATAATCTCTTATGGCTTCACTGCTGGTATTTATTTCGGGTATGTGTGACATATCTTTGTTTTTTTGTTAATCGCCAAGTTCTAATTGGTTTTTTACCAACGTAAAATAATATCCTTTTTTCGCCACTAGTGCACTATGTGTGCCTTGTTCAACTACTTCTCCTTTGTTGAGGACTAGAATTTGATCGGCATTTTTTACCGTACTCAGGCGGTGCGCTACCACTATGACGGTTTTACTTCTAGCCGAATCTCCTTTGAAAAATTCGTCTAAGTTTTTCATAATTACCGTTTCATTGTTGGCATCTAATGCTGAAGTTGCTTCGTCAAAAAAGATGTATTCTGGGTTTTTATAAACTGCCCTGGCAATCAAAATACGTTGTTTTTGACCACCGCTTATGCCTATTGCACTAGAGCCTATTTTTGTGTTGTAGCCGTTTGGTAATTCTTCTATGAATTCGGTTATGTTAGCGGTATGTGTTGCAATACGCAGCTTTTTTTGGTCAATCAATCCGTTGATGTCTGATTCGCTAATGTTTCTGGAAATTGTGTCGGCAAAGATAAACCCATCTTGCATTACGGCGCCACAGTTGGATCTCCAGGAATTGAATCCTAAATTTTTTAGGTTCGTTGGTCCCACATAAATCTGACCACTTGTGGGTTCATTGAACTTTAACAATAGTTTCAGTAAGGTCGTTTTGCCACTGCCACTTGCACCCACAATGGCAGTAACTTTTCCTTCGGGAATGGTGATATTAATGCTTTTTAAGACCATTTGGGAAGCCGAACTGCCGTATCTAAAACTGAGGTTTTCTATTTTGATGCTTTTGTTTTCGGGAAGTTCATTGATGAAACCGCCGTCAACTGGCTCCTCATTGGCTTTGTTGTGAATTTCTGAAAGCCTCAGTAAACTCAATTTGGCATCCTGATAACTTCGTATAAACCCTAAAAAGTTGTTAATAGGTACATTCATTTGTCCTATGATGTATTGTACCGAGAGCATCGTTCCAAGGGTCATTTCCCCATTGATAACGGCTTTGGCAGCAATAAAACTGATAAAGATATTTTTTATTTGGTCTATAAAACGTCCACCTTCATTCTGACTTTGGTTTAATGATAAATTTTTTATATTTAGCTTAAAAAGAGTGGTTTGTAAAGCTTCCCAATCCCAACGACGGCGCTTTTCGGAACCATTGAGTTTGATTTCCTGCATGCCGTTGACCAATTGTATCGTTGTGTTTTGATAGTTTGCTTGTTGATCAAAATAACGAAAATCCAATTCGGCACGCTTTTTCATAAACAGTAAAATCCAAATCATATACAAAGCAGAACCAACTATGAATACCAAAAATAAGTATATATTGAAATAGGCCAGAATGGTGCTAAATACTAAAAGGGTAAGTGTCGAAAAAAGTACATCCAGTGTCGTGGTCGATAAAAATTCTTGAATGCGATAGTTGTCTTTTAATCGTTGAAGAATGTCTCCTGTTGCTCTACTGTCAAAATAGATAATAGGAAGGTTCATTAATTTCATTATAAAATCAGAGAGCATTCTTAAATTCATGCGGCTGGTCACGTGAAGTAAAATCCAATTGCGAAAAACGCTAAGTGCAGACTGAGAAACGAACAACACCACTTGTGCAATTAATATAAGATAAATAAAGTTGAGGTTGCGGGTGTTGATTCCGGTATCTACTATTTGCTGGGTAAGAAACGGAAATATCAATTGGATGATCGTGCCAAAAAACAATCCCAAAAAAATCTGGGCAATGTATTTTTTGTGAGGCCTCATGTATTGCCATAAAAAAGGAAATAAATTTGTCTTTTTAGCATTATGGTCATCCTCTTCGTAGAAAAGGGGAGTTGGCTCCATTAATAATACGATGCCCTCTGAATCCTCCTGTTTTTTTTTGTCGGCGAGCCAGCCTTCCAGAAAATCTTTTTTGGTGTAGGTTATCAGTCCAATATTTGCCGGATCACCCACAATTACTTTGTCCTTTTTGATCTCGTATACAACTGCGTAATGGCGTTGGCGCCAATGCACTATACATGGCAAAGGCAAGTCTTCGGCCAGGGTTTGATAGGTAACGCTAAGCCCCATAGTGGTAAAACCAATTTTTTCGGAAGCATCAACCAGACCTGCCATCGATGTGCCTTGTCCTGAGATGAATGAAATCTCACGTAAATAAGCCAAATCGATATTCTTGGCATAAAATTTACAAATCATTTTTATGCAGGTAGGCCCACAATCCATAAAGTCATATTGATGATAATGGGGGTATTTTTTTCTCATTCCGATCTTTCAAGTTTATTTCGTTTGGTTTTGGTCATGTCGGTTGTAAATATAGTTTAATACGTACTAATTACTTATTTTTTTGCGCCATTTATATTTCTTGTTAAAGGTGTGAGGGATATGCAGGCTGTGATTGCTTTATTCCTCGCAAAGAGATACACGCGCAAAGACTCACGATTCATAGAAGATAAATTGTGATTGGAATATCTGATTTGGATGAGTTGTTAAAACAATTTTCTAGAAGACTTTAAACAATTGTTTTTGGGAACGTCAATAGTACTTTGGTTCCTTTATTGAGTTCGCTTTCTATGGCTAGTGTTCCTCCGTTTTTCTTGATCATTTGTTTGCATAATTGCATTCCCAGCCCCGTTCCTATAATCTCCGAATTGCTTTTCTTGGCCAGTAACTCATTTTCTTGTAACAATTCGTTTATAGTACTTTGATTCATTCCTAAACCACTGTCCTGAATCACGAGTTGACAAAAATTAGTATTTGTTTCTACCGTATAAATCCTAATCTCGCCATTCTCAGGAGAGAATTTGATAGCATTGTCAAACAGATTGCGTAATACAATTTTTAGCGAATCGAGATCTACGAATATAAAACTATTTTTTGAAACGGCATTCTCAAAAGCAATAGCTTTATCCAGTAGTAACGGTTTGTAATTGTATTCGATTTGTTGTACGATGGAATACAAGTGAATTGAATCTTTATGAAAATACAATTGTTTGGTTTGTAACAAAGCCCAATGAAGCAAGTTGTCTAGCAAACTGTAAGCGCCGTTTGCAATCGCGCTGTTTTGGTGCAGGAGATGATCTAGTTCGTTGTAGTTTTTGGTTTCCAGCGAAGAAGTTAATTTGGTATTGCTGGTTTTTAAGGCATTCAC
>NZ_JBFUBE010000035.1:0-21468 GCF_056405915.1 Flavobacterium sp. P1_E4 | reverse complement strand
GTCTCGTTTAACTCACATTGTGTGTCTCTCGAAGCGGGTGCAAAAGTAGTTATTCTTTTTTAACTGGCAAGTAAATTTTGAAGTTTTTTTGAAAAATTTATTTTTCGTTTTCTTCTCTTTTTCTCAGCAGTATTTCAAGGAACGTTACGCGTTTTGCGGGGTGCAAAAATAGCTTACGTTTTCGAATCTCACAAGCTTTTTTAAATCTTTTTTTGAAAATAAATTTTCGTTTCGATTTCGTGGGCCTGTCAGGATTTCTAGGAACGTCTGCGTCGTTGCGGGTGCAAAAGTAGCGCCTTTATTCGTGTAAACAATGACTTTTTTGACCTTTTTTCAAAGTATTTTTTAATTCACTGGTATGTAAGTGTTTGTGAAGCGAGGTTTTCTTGATTGAAGTGGTTTCAACATATGAATCACACTGTTTACTCAGGTTTTTCAAAGTTTTAGCACTTTATTTAAGGATATTAACCATTGAACAGGACAAGGATGGGACTGATTTCCTTCTAAATCTTTCCTCATACATACATCTTAATATATAAAGGTGTCACTTTTTCCTTTTGCTCTTATGAAAACCCCATGCCCTAGCCCCGATAATAGTGGAAATCCTTATAAGCCGGTGTTCGGCTTATAAGATTGTAGCGGATAGCGGGAAATAGCTCCTTATTATTAGCATCCTTCTTTTGCAACGCATATTCGGATTTTATACTTATATATAGAACAAACCTCATATATCTATTGTATGTGTTTTGCTAATACTTTATATTTGCAATCTTAAAATATAAAAAACAATGATTAAGATTACTTTGCCCGACGGGTCAGTTAGAGAGTTTGCTCCAGGAGTAACTCCAATGGATGTTGCAAAAAGCATTAGCGAAGGATTTGCCAGAAATGTAATTTCGGCATCTTTTAATGGTACAACTATTGAAACATCTACACCATTGACGACCGACGGCAGTCTTATATTATATACTTGGAATGATGCTGATGGAAAAAAAGCTTTTTGGCATTCAACATCGCACGTTATGGCACAAGTCCTAGAAGAAATGTACCCTGGAGCAAAATTAACTCTGGGACCTGCAATTTCTAATGGTTTTTACTATGACGTTGACTTTGAAGATCAAAAGATCACTGAAGCTGATTTTAAGAAAATTGAAGACCGTGTTCTTGAGATTTCAAGAGAAAAACACGAATTTAAAATGCGTCCTGTTACTAAAGCAGAAGCATTGGAAATGTACAAAGACAATGTTTACAAAACAGAACTGATCTCAAATCTTGAAGACGGAACTATCACTTTTTGTGATCATTCAACTTTTACTGATTTATGTCGTGGTGGACATATCCCTAATACAGGTATTATCAAGGCAATGAAAGTAATGAGTGTTGCCGGAGCTTACTGGAGAGGTGATGAAAAAAATAAGCAGTTAACTCGTGTTTATGGAACTTCATTCCCGAAACAAAAAGATTTAACCGAATACCTAGAATTACTTGAAGAAGCAAAACGTCGCGATCACAGAAAACTAGGGAAAGAATTGGAATTGTTTGCTTTTTCTCAAAAAGTAGGCCAAGGCTTGCCGTTATGGTTACCAAAAGGAGCCGCTTTGAGAGATCGTTTGGAACAGTTTTTGAAAAAAGCACAAAAGAAAGCAGGTTACGAGCAAGTTGTAACTCCACATATTGGTCAAAAAGAGTTATATGTAACTTCTGGACATTATGCAAAATACGGAGCAGACAGCTTCCAACCCATCAATACTCCTGCTGAAGGAGAAGAGTTTTTATTAAAACCTATGAACTGCCCTCATCACTGTGAAATCTATAATGTAAGACCTTGGTCATACAAAGATTTACCAAAGCGTTACGCTGAATTTGGAACAGTTTATAGATATGAGCAAAGTGGTGAATTACACGGTTTAACTCGTGTACGCGGGTTTACTCAAGATGATGCTCATATATTTTGTACTCCAGAGCAATTGGATGAAGAGTTTAAAAAAGTAATTGACTTGGTACTTTATGTATTTGGTTCATTAGGTTTTGAAAACTTTACGGCTCAGATTTCATTAAGAGACAAGGAAAACAGAGATAAATATATTGGTTCTGATGAGAATTGGGAGAAAGCAGAAAATGCAATCATCAATGCAGCAGCAGACAAAGGACTGAATACTGTTGTTGAATACGGAGAGGCTGCTTTCTACGGTCCAAAACTGGATTTCATGGTAAAGGATGCTTTAGGCAGACAATGGCAATTAGGAACAATTCAGGTAGATTACAATTTACCAGAACGTTTTGAATTGACTTACAAAGGGTCTGACAATGAATTACATAGACCTGTAATGATTCACAGAGCGCCTTTTGGATCAATGGAACGTTTCATTGCAATTTTATTAGAACACACAGCGGGAAATTTCCCACTTTGGTTAATGCCTGAACAGGCAATTATACTGTCTTTGAGTGAGAAATATGAAAATTATGCTAAAAAAGTTTTAAATCTGCTAGAAAATCACGAAATTCGCGCCCTAATTGATAACAGAAGCGAGACGATAGGAAAGAAAATTAGAGATGCAGAAATGCAGAAAATCCCGTTTATGCTGATTGTTGGTGAGGAAGAAGAGAAAAACGGAACCATTTCTATTCGCCGTCATGGTCAAGAAGGAAAAGGCAATATCAGCGTTACAATAGAAGAATTTGCTTCGATTGTTGACGAGGAAATCAAAAAAACATTAAAAGTATTTACAGTTTAACTTAAATTATAAAGTCATAGCAATAAGAAGCAACAGAGGTTACCAACCTCGCGTAGAAAAAAAGGATGCACACAGAATAAATAATTTTATTCGCGGTGTACAAGAAGTAAGACTTGTGGGTGAAAACATAGAGCCTGGAGTTTTTAAACTTGCAGAAGCTTTAAGATTAGCTGACCAATTTGAATTGGATTTAGTTGAGATTTCTCCAAACGCAGAGCCACCGGTTTGTAAAATCATGGATTACAAGAAATTTGTTTACGAACAAAAGAAACGTGATAAGGCTCTAAAAGCGAAATCTACTCAAGTAGTAGTAAAAGAAATACGTTTTGGTCCTCAAACTGATGAGCATGATTACGAATTTAAGAGAAAGAATGCTGAAAAATTCTTAAAAGAAGGAGCGAAATTAAAAGCTTTTGTATTCTTTAAAGGGCGTTCAATTATCTATAAAGACCAAGGGCAAATCTTATTATTGAGATTGGCAACTGACTTAGAAGAATTCGGAAAAGTTGAAGCAATGCCTGTTCTTGAAGGAAAGAGAATGATTATGTTTATTGCTCCTAAAAAGAAGAAGTAATCAGTTTGCAGAAAGCAGATAAAAAATAGTATTCAGTTTTCATTGTTCAGTTTTAAACCTGAAGTCTGAAACTTTAAACAAAAGATAAGTAAGTAATAATAAATTAAAACACTAGGAAAAAATGCCTAAAATGAAAACCAAATCTAGCGCCAAGAAACGTTTCAAAGTTACTGGTTCTGGAAAGATTAAAAGAAAGCATGCTTTCAAAAGTCACATCTTGACTAAAAAATCTAAAAAACGTAAATTAGCTTTGACTCATTCAGCGCTAGTTCACTCTACAGATATGAAAAGCATCAAACAACAATTAAGAATTATCTAATCGACAATTTTCAATTGTCAATTAACAAAAAATAATTCTTTAGGTTAAAAATAAATCCAATAACCTTGGAGTATGGCCATAAGTTCCTTTGATTAAATTCAGGACGCCTGCTACAAAAAAAACAATAAAATTATGCCAAGATCGGTAAATTCAGTTGCTAAAAGAGCAAGAAGAAAAAAAATAATGAAGCAAGCCAAAGGTTTCTTTGGTAGACGTAAAAACGTTTGGACAGTTGCAAAGAACGCGGTAGAAAAAGCAATGTGCTATGCATACCGTGACAGAAAAGTGAATAAAAGAAATTTCCGTTCATTATGGATTCAACGTATTAACGCTGGAGCTAGATTGGAAGGAATGTCTTATTCTCAATTCATGGGTAAAGTAAAAGCTAACGGAATCGAATTGAACCGTAAAGTTCTTGCTGATTTAGCAATGAATCACCCAGAAGCTTTCAAAGCAGTACTTAATAAAGTAAAATAAACGTTATATAAACTCAATTTAGAATTACTTACTTATAAAAAAACCCAATCTTTCGATTGGGTTTTTTGTTTTCATTACACTCCACAAATTACAGAACTAATAATGGAGCTATAAATCCAAAGCCTAAAAGTCCAGTGGTATAATCTTTGACCCCGAAAGCATTTTCAGCATAGTTCGTATACTCATATCTTCTGGCTGTATATGCCAAATAAAATTTAATGTTGAAGTCTTTAAAAGGCATATACTGTATAGTTGGAATAAGACCATAACTTGTTGATAATTTTGAGCTACCATTTGGATCTGGATTGTCTTTCCATGAATGATTACTATTCATGACTGTTAAAAGCAAATTAATCTTAGGTGCCACCAAATATTCAGCTCTTACCCAGTTTTCCACATAAAGAGCATTTTGTGCTGCGTATTGATATTGACTGCTAATTATACTTGAGACAATTCCTTTGCGATCTAGCCCTTCATCACTGTATTGAAAATCATAATACAAAACGAAATTTTTTGCTTTAAATTTATTCCCAAGCGCAAAATAGTTCATATGGGCTCCTTGTGCTTCGTTGAAGAAACTATAGCTATAAGTGGTTTCAAATTTACCATCAAAAAAACTCCCTCTCCAGTTAGCGACCACTGCCAATGGATATTCAGAAGGATTTATGTTTGGTGGAGCCGTACTACCGTATTGTTCTTCATAGGTTTTAGTTCTAGAATTTAATACTTGAAAAGAAATTGAGTTTTTACCATCGGCAAAATCATGAGATAGACCTGCACCCACCAAAAAGTTATCGGCGTTTTCAATAATATCATTATAGGTTAATATGTCAATAGGATTAAAATCAAATTCAAAACCTCCCCAATCCGCACATAATTTTCCGAAAGAAAGCTTTGTGCTTTTAGATAAATCAATTCTCAAAAAAGCAAGATCGACTGACCTACTAATATTATCCAAATTCCCAGGAACAGGTTCTCTAGTGTATCTATTACGGAATCTAAAATAAACCTTATCATGAATTTTTCCTTTCAACTCAAATCGAAGCTGATTTACATTAAATTCTGATAGCGTATGATTACCATCAGTAAAATTACTATTGTATGCCATCCGTGAATTAAAAATTACGTCAACATCCCTTAACAAAGATTGTTTAGAAACGGGTATCAACGATTTTAATGAATCCTGTATAAAAAAATCTCCCTCATTAGTTTGTTTTTCCGTCTGCTCTACTACTTGAGAAAAAGAAATGATTGGCAAAAGTCCAATCATTAAATAAATAAAATATTTTTTCATAATTATTAAATTTTAAAATTTATAATAAAAACGATCCCAACAAGAATCCAACTGCGATCGCAACACCAATGGCAATAACACCCGGCACATTAAAACTGTGATTGATGACATAATTGCCTATTTTAGTACTTCCAGTTCTATCGAAATTTATAGCTGCCAATAATGTTGGATATCCAGGTAAAACAAAGTCACTGTTTACAGCAGGGAATATAGCTATCAATGCTGAAGGTGGAAGTCCTAAAGCAATTCCTAATGGCATCATTGTTTTAGTAGTGGCTGCTTGACTAAACATTAAAACCCCCATAATAAAAACTGCAATAGCAAAAGTCCAAGGATATGCATTAACAATACCGCCTAAAGCGCCTTGTATTATATCATTATTGGCATGCATAAAAGTAGAACTCATCCAAACCACTCCAAACACAGACACCACAGCAGAAGCCATAGAGGTAAATAAACTAGCTTTAGTAACATCTGAGGTACTTGTTTTAGTAATTAACATCATAGCAGCAGAAGCAGTAAGTGTTATTACACTAATTATTGTTACCATAGACAAAGACCCATTGGCTGCAACAGCAAGTGTTTTACTTCCAGGTTCAAAACTAGGCACTAAATTTGGGAATGCTCCAGCAATTACGATTAGAACTATTGCAAACGTGAATATTAAAACTGAAGTTTTAGCGCCAGGCTTTAAACTCTTTTCTTCTCCTTCAGTATCAGCTTGCATGCTTTTTGCAAATTCAGGATCCTTCATTTTTTCAATAAAAATAAGATCATTATCCAATTCTGCTCCCTTTTTGAAAACAGAAAAACAACCTATTAGTATACCAATAATACAGGCAGGAATGCAAATCATCATGATATCTACCAAAGCACCAGGATAACCTAATATAACCACCAAAGCTGCTGTTGCTGCACTCATTGGACTCCCAGTAAGAGCCAAATGCGAAGCAATAACCGAAATACTCAATGGTCGTTCTGGTCGAATTCTTTTCTTAGCCGACACTTCAGAAATAATTGGCAATAAGGAATAAACTATATGAGCAGTTCCTGCAAATAGACATAAAAAATAAACTGTAAATGGTGCTATAAATGTGATATTTGACGGGTTGCTTCGAATAATTTTTTCAGCCAAATTTACGAGATAGTCTAGTCCTCCCGATGCCTGTAAGGTTGCAGCCGTTGTTACAATCGCCATAATAATTAACATCACATCTAGTGGCGGATCAGTAGGTTTCATTTTGAAAACAAAAAGAAAAATAAAAAGTCCTACCATACCCATTACACCTAATCCAATTCCTTTCATTTGTGACCCTATAAGAATCATTCCAATAAGAACAGCAAATTCAATCCAAATCATGTAGTTTTATTTAAGTTATTACTTTTATTCTATTTGAAACAAAAAAAGTGGACCTTAAAAAAGACCCACTTTGAACTTATTAATAATCAAAGAAAAACTGTTGTATTTTTTCTCTATCCGATGTAGTTGTCAATGCCAACATCAATAAAACCCTAGATTTTTGTGGATTTAAATCATCAGAAACAACAAAACCAAGTTCTTTATCTTTTACCTCATTGTCTAAAGTAATTCTGCCTGAACCTGCTCTTGCAGAACGACAAACCAAAATTCCTTTTTTGGCGGCATCTGCCAATGCTTTTCCTACCGGCTCTCCAAAATTACCATTTCCCATTCCTGCATAAACTATGCCTTTTGCACCTGAATTTACTATACCGGTAACTGTCGCTGGACTTGCATCTGCATACCCATAGACAATTTCAACTTGAGGTAAAGAAGTCAAACTTGTAACATCAAACTTTTTAGAAGGATTTCTTAATGATTGATAGTAGTAATTTACTTTACCATCATAGATTAGCCCAATCGGACCGAAATTACGAGATTGAAAAGTTTCTAAATTTGTTGTACTAGTTTTGGTCACGTCTCTGGCATCATAAATTTTTTCATCCATAGCCACAATCACTCCTTTTCCTTGACTTTTTGGGCTTGCAGCAACCATTACCGCATCCAATAAATTTCTATTTCCGTCTTGGCTCATTGCAGTTGATGGTCTCATTGCTCCTACTAGAACAACTGGCTTATCCGACATAACAGTTAAATCCAAAAAATAGGCCGTTTCTTCTTGAGTATCAGTTCCATGGGTAACCACTATTGCATCGGCTTCATTATTTTTAAAAATCTCATTAATCCTTTTTGATAGTTTCAACCAAGTCACGACATTCATATCCTGGCTACCAATTTGAGCAATTTGTTCTCCAGTTATTTTTCCATAATCATGAATTTGAGGCACTGCATTTAGCAAATCATCAATAGGCACTTTCCCTGCTGTGTAAGCAGCTTTAGTTGCTGATTCCCCAGAGCCAGCTATGGTTCCGCCTGTTGCCAAAATAATTATTCTTGGCGAAGTTTTTGGTGCTTTATTTTGTGCTTGCACTGGCAAAGCAAAAACTGAAAACATAAATATTAAAACAATCTTTTTCATAATTTATCTAGTTATAATTAATCTATTTATCATTGACTTAACTTATTAATCTTCAAAGTAAAATTATGAGGTAATAAACTTAGGATTGATTAAATTTTCTATTGAATAAATTTCGTCCCATTTATCTTGAGTAATTAGTTTGCGTTCCACAACTGCAATTTGATGTACGCTTTTACCAGTCTTCAAAGCTTCTCCAGCAATACTGGCACTTTCTTCGTATCCTAAAATTGGATTCAGCTGAGTTACAATTCCAATACTGTTCATTACCATATTATAACAATGTTGCTCATTTGCGGTAATACCAACAATACATTTATCAATTAATGTTTGAATAGCATTTGACAAATAATCCAACGAGGTAAACATTGCAAAAGCAATTACTGGTTCCATAACATTTAATTGTAATTGCCCAGCTTCGGCTGCCATAGTAACTGTTAAATCTTGCCCTATAACATAAAAACAGGTTTGATTCACCACTTCTGGAATTACAGGATTTACTTTTCCCGGCATAATTGACGAACCAGGCTGACGAGGAGGCAGATTAATTTCATTGAAACCTGTTCTTGGCCCTGAACTCAACAATCGCAAGTCATTACATATTTTTGAAATTTTAACTGCCGTTCTTTTCATTGTGCCCATTATTTGAACATAAGCTCCAGTATCTACTGTTGCTTCAATCAAATCTGGTGACAACGTTAATGGAATTCCAACCTCTTTAGCTAAATAATTCACACAAATTTCCGGATAACCTTCTGGTGCATTTACTTTAGTTCCAATAGCTGTTGCTCCCATGTTAATATCTAACACTAAACTTTGTGCATCTTTTAACCTTAAAACATCTTCTCCTATTGTTGTTGCATAGGAATGGAATTCCTGCCCCAATGTCATTGGCACCGCATCTTGCAATTGAGTTCGTCCCATTTTTAAGACTTCCTTGAACTCGCTACCTTTCGCAGCAAAAGCCTTTTCAAGATTTTCAACTGTCTTTATAAAATGATCCATCTTTAAATACAATGCTATTCTAAATGCGGATGGATAAGCATCATTGGTCGATTGAGAACAATTCACATGATTATTGGGATGCAAAAAATTATACTCTCCTTTTTTATGTCCTAAGTATTCCAATCCAATATTGGCAATCACTTCATTAGCATTCATATTTACAGATGTCCCAGCTCCACCCTGTATCAAATCGCTGACAAATTCTTGATCAAATTTACCAGCAATTACCTGATCACTTCCATAACAAATGGCTTCAGCAATTTTGGCATCCAAAGCTCCACAATCTTTGTTGGCCAATGCAGCAGCTTTTTTTACATACCCCAATGCCTTTATGAACAATGGCTCTCTCGAAATTGGAATCCCAGTTATATTAAAATTCTCGACTGCTCTAAAAGTTTGAATCCCATAATATAGGTGATTTGGAATTTCTAATTCACCTAAAAAATCATGTTCCCTTCTTGTTGCTTCCATAATAACATCTATTTGTTAAATTTCAATTTTGTTTATTTAACTAGTAAAAATAATATAAATTTATATTATTTATAAAGATTAATACTAATATTTATCTTTTCATAAAGAAATGAAATATTAAAAAAACCACCTTTTACATTTGATTGTACTTGAGAAATCAATATTTATTGCGTTTATTATGAACTCAATTCATCATAGAAACCAAAATTGGTCCCCAAGCCGTTAACAATATATTACCCAATGCATAAGGAATTGTATAACCTAAAACCGGAAATTTACTGGATGAAGCATCCTGTATAGCCTTAAGCCCAATGGTAGAAGTTCCTGCTCCAGTTTGGGCACCCAACAGAATTATAGGGTTCATTTTTAAAACATATTTTCCAAAAAATAGCCCAATGACATGTGGCACAATTGACACAAAAAAACCGGCGATAACAATACTAAAACCCATTTCTTGAAGTCCAGAAATAAAACTAGGGCCTGCAGCCATTCCTACCAAACCGATAAATGTCGCCAATCCAACATTGTCAAAAATCCATAAGGCAGGCTCAGGAATACTCCCAAATATTGGTGTATGTGAATGCAACCAACCAAAAATCAATCCCATCACCAATGCTCCACCACTTGTTGTTAACGTAATTGATATTCCAAAAACGGTAACTGAAAGCAACCCAAAAAATCCACCTAAAACTATACCCAATCCTAAAAACACAATATCTGTAGCTGAACTTTGTCTATCTAGATATCCTATTTCCTTAGCTGCTTTTTCTATTAAAACCATCTTACCACTAAGTTTCAAAACATCACCTCTTTCTAAAACTGTATCTAAATTAAAAGGTATTTCTTGGTATTCTCTAGTTATCTTATCCAACATTACCCCACTACTGAAATGATCACGCAAACTCCTAATTGTTTTCCCAGAAATATTTTTATTAGTGATTGTTACATCCATATGTGCCAATGGAAATTTCAATAATTCCTCATCTAAAACCTCAGGACCAATATTGGTTAAACTCGTCATGATGATACCTTGACGCGCCATTATTACCAAAACATCTCCCTCATGAATAATAGTATTTGGAGTTGGGTCTATTAATTCTTGATTATGCCTTATTCGCTGAATAGCTAATCTTAAATCCTTATTAGCTTTTTCAAATTCGGATACGGTCAATCCAAACAATTTCTCATTAGTTATTCGATAGGCTCTAATAATCCAACTTTGATAAACCAATTCTAGACCAGGTTCCTGTTCTGTTTCACCTGTTAATGTTTCACTGAGTTTTTTACTTTCTTCCACCAAATTGATTCCTAATAATTTTGGTGCAATCGTTGTTAAAAAGAAGACGAAAGAAGTTGCACCAATAAGATAGGTAAGGGAATAAGCAACTGGTATATGGTTAATTAATTTTGTTTGCTCTACTTCAGAAATTGGTAATTGATGAATGGCTTCAGAAGCAGTTCCGATAAGAGTGGATTCAGAAAATGCTCCAGCTAAAAGTCCAGCAGCTGTGCCTGTATCATAATTCAAAAGTTGGGATATTCCGAAAGCAATCAATAAACATGACACACAAATGACAAGCGTTAACATCAATTGAGGGAATGCATTTTTCCTTAAACCTTGAAAAAATTGAGGTCCTACTTTATAACCTGTAGCAAAAAGAAAAAAATCGAAGAAAATAGTTTTGACAATCGGTGGGATTTGTATATCCAATTGACCTATGAGAACTCCTGCGAACAAAGTTCCCAAAACAACTCCAATTTTAAAACTACCTATTTTTACATGTCCTAAAGCAAAACCTAAAGACAGTGTCAAAAAAACAGCTAGCTCAGGATGTTCTTGCAAAATATGTGCAATTTTTTCCATTAACTTCAGATTTAAAATCCATTAACAAAACACACTCTACTTTAAAAACAGGGGCAAGCTTTTAAATTAACAATAAAGTTAATACATAAATAAGTATAACAAAGAATATCATATTTTTTTTTATTAATTTAAATTGAATATAATTAATATTAGCAATTATATTCAAACAATTAACAAATATTCATGATAACTTAACAATCACAATATTTTCAATTCTCACTAATTTATTATCAACACACGTTCCAAAACTTATTAGACTATTTGTATTTCGGAATGTACATTTTGCTTTTGATGAAATCACTAATATTTTCGGGTCGTTCAACACCTGCTAAACCTGAATTAAAAATATCTTCCGCAACTTTTACAGCGACATTTACTGATACTCTCAAAATATCGGCAACATTGGGATAAATTAAACCTTTTTCAAAATCCGCTAAACATACTTGTTCTGCTACAGCTTCTGCGGCAGTTAATAATATGTCATCAGTAACTCTCTTCGCTTCGGTTGCAAAAATAGCAAGTCCTAAAGCCGGGAAAATAAACACATTATTTCCTTGACCTGGCGTAAAGATTTTACCATTATATTCTACTGGGGCAAATGGACTTCCACTAGCAAAAATTGCTTTTCCTTTACTCCAGTTATAAGCTTGTTCTGCAGTACATTCAGAATGAGAAGTTGGATTGGAATATGGAAAAATTATTGGTCGCTCATTTACGGCACTCATATTTTCAATTACCTGCTGATTGAAAGCTCCACCAACGGTACTAACACCAACAATGGCTGTCGGTTTAATTTTAAGGACTGCTTCCGCAAAATCAGTACAAGGATCAGAATCATGAGCAAATTGGAATTGATGTTCAACAAGATCCTTTCGGCTTTTTACCAATAATCCATTTACATCAAACATCCAAATCTGCTTTAAAGCTTCTTCCCTAGTCAAACCATCTCTTTGAAATTTTTTGACTAACATATCAGCGATACCGAATGCCGCCGCACCAGCACCTAAAAACAAAAAATGCTGATCAATAAACCTTTTTTTCATCAAGCGACTTATGGAAATAAATCCTGCCGTCGCGATAGCAGCCGTTCCTTGTATATCATCATTAAAAGTACAGACTTTTTCTTTGTAGGTATTTAAAATCTGAATAGCATCAACTCCGGGAAAATCTTCCCATTGTATGCATATTTTAGGAAAAACTTCATTCATCGCCTCAACAAAAGCAGCAACAAAATCATCAAATTCCTTGCCTCTGATCCTTTTGCATTTTAAACCTGGATAAAGTGGATCATTCAAAAACTCTTCATTATTGGTACCCACATCTAGCACAATTGGCAGTGTATGTTCTGGAGGAACACCCCCGCAACTGGTGTATAAAACTAATTTTCCTATAGGTATTCCTAAACCGAAAATACCCAAATCTCCCAATCCTAGTATACGTCCACCATCAGTAACAACAGTAAATCGTACATCTTTTTCGGGCCAATTTCTCAAAATCTGTTTTAGATTGTCTTTTTCTTTGATCGAAAGATACAATCCTCTTGGTCTTCGGGTTACTTGACCAAATTTTTGACAGGCTTCCCCAACAGTTGGAGTATAAACTAAAGGCATGTATTTGGCAGGATCGCTGGAGATTGTTTTAAAAAACAAGGTTTCATTGTTTTCCAACAACTGCATTAGGTAAATGTATTGATTTATGGGTTTTGAAAAATTATCCAGTTGCTCATGAATACGTATTATTTGCGTTTCGATGGTTTCAACTGCTTCTGGTAACATTCCCTGCAATCCATACTTTTCTCTTTCTTCATGAGTAAAAGCTGATCCTTTATTTAATCGAGGGTTTCGTAATATCGAATAACCAGTGCTATCTTCCATTTTAGTCCGTTTTATAAATTATTTATTTTTTAAAATCAACAAAGAATCAATTATTTCAATTCAGAAATGAATGTTCTTAAAATCATTTCGTCAATAAAAGAAAACTTAAAAAAAATAACAATTCAAAAAAAGGAATCCTATATTTTGAATTTTACAACATAAACTTACTAAAATATTTAATACCATTTTATTAAATATCATCTTAGAATATTACTTTTTGATGTTTATCCACTTAAAAACTAAACATGTTTAGCAACTATTCATCTCCTGAATGATGCTCGGGAGTTTTAATTTCATTGTGTTTTATAGTTGAGTTCAAATAAAAGAACAATCGAATGGTATGGTTCATATCATACTGATAACCCGAATATTTTTGCTGATAAACATTCATATAACCAAAATCATAACTCAATTTTGGACTAATATTTTGTCTAACTCCAATAAACAATCTGTTTTGATCAAATGTATTATAGACTACATCTTTGCCAAAATGAATCAATAATTCATCAGATAAAACCAAAGAAGGCAGCTTTTTATTACTGAATACTGGAATAGTGAAACTGGCTAAATAACGCACTCTATCAGTAAAACGAAGCTCGCCTGAGGGTTCATCATTCACCATTTTCTCCTGCCATCTTTGTTCGTTTCGCAATCTTTGAAGAACACTTACTTTTCCAATTTTGGTAATTAATTGCGCTTGTTGGTAAATTCTGTTTTCATCCGCATAAGTTGACCATCCTTCTTTTGTTGGTGCCAACCACATATGGGCATAACCTGCAGTTACAGAAACAGACGCATTAGGAATATAAGAAATACCTCCTCGCAAAAAATAAAAATTATTACTTTCAAAAAAACCATTTTCACGGATATGGGCATCGGCAACAATTCCCCAATGTTCACTGAATTTTGTCACAGTATTCAATGAAACCCAAGTTTGAACTTGTTGGTTTACTTCTTTTTTTGTAGCCCCTTGACCAAAAATTAAAAAGGGAAACAATACAGCTAAAACTTTCGTTAAATTTTTCAAAATAGTATACGGTTTAAATCGGGAATAAATTTGTATTAAAATTAATTAAAATATCATTACTTTTTTACAGTAAAAATACTTTCTCTCATTATATATTAACATGACATTTATCATCTGGAAGAAGAAAATGAAACCTAAAAATCGCAGATGAATCAGGTGATGGCCAAGAATGATAAATACCAAGAACCCTTCTTAAAAGTCAAGTTTTATAATATTAATTCAGATATTCACACTGTTTTAATTAATTTGGGTATTTTCGAAAAATGATAGAAAAAAAGTTATGTTTTCCGAATTTTTTCTTATTCCCTACTCTGTAAAGACTCACGACTCCATATACAAACTAAGCAGGAAATACAAAATCAAAAACTACATAATAACCTGTCAAGTGTAATTACTTTTTTATCAAACAGAGACATACACATTATATTACTTGAAAAGAGTTACTTTGATGTTTTGCTTTTTACATACTGCAACATCCTCAAAGTCCAAACTGTGAAAGTTTCTCTAAAGCATACATAAGAGAATGGCCTTTTACTTTGTGACTGGGAAGACTGATAATTCTTTTTACAATCTTTATATTTGGGCATTAATCCTAATCCATGAACAAAGCATTTTTTCTTTTCTTTTTACTTTTTTTCAATACTTTTTATTCCCAAACCAAACTCCTTTCCTGGAACCTGGAAAACTTTGGTAAATCCAAATCAGATCAAGAGATTGCATTTATTGCCAATACAATAAAAGACTACGACATAATCACTATCCAAGAAGTGGTGGCTGGAAACGGCGGAGCACAAGCCGTGGTAAAACTTGCCGATGCGCTCAACCGGAAAGGAACCAAATGGGATTATCGGATAAGTGACCCCACTTCAAGCAGTAATTATAAAACAGAGCGTTATGCCTTTATATGGAAAACCAGCAGTCTAAAACTAAAAGGCAAACCATGGCTGGAGCAAAAATATCATTTAGAAATAGATCGTGAACCTTATTTTGCCACTTTTGAAATCAAAGGAAAAAACGTTACAATTGCTACTTTTCATGCCATCACAAAAAGTAAACAACCCGAAACCGAGATTAAATATTTCAAGCTTCTGCCACAGGAATATCCATCTTTGAATCTAGTGTTTGCAGGAGATTTCAATTGCCCTCAATCGCATTCGGTTTTTACACCTTTAAAGAAAATCGGCTTTGCTCCTATTTTAGAAAATCAAAAGACATCATTAAAAACAAAACCGAAAGGAGATAATTACCTAGCATCCGAATACGACAATATCTTTTATAAAATAAGCTCCGTAAATTATATAAAGTCGGATGTGATTTTGTTTTACAAAAAATTCATTTCTTTAAAAGAAGCACGAAAAGTGTCTGATCATATTCCTATTTGGTTTGAATTTTCTTTGAATTGATTATAAAAAAAATCCAAATTCCAATAGATACAATTGGAATTTGGATTTTTTAGTTTGAGATTTATTCTTTCTATGTTTTCTGCTTTTTCTTTCTGGCTGCTGGAAAAAGTACATTATTCAAAATTAATCGATAGCCCGGAGAATTGGGATGCAAATCCAAAACTGTTGCTGGATCACCCACTTGATGTTGATAATCCTCTGGATCATGACCCCCATAAAAAGTGAACATTCCTTTTCCTTTTTCACCATGTATGTAACGCGCTTCACCATTCAGTTCACAAGTTCCCATAACCAAAACATTCGATTTTATCAAGTCTGGATCAAATGAAGTCGTTTGCCCCATAAAACCTTTGATTAACTGCGTATGATTTTGACACAACATACTAGGAATAAAATCCCATTTAGCCGAATATTCCATCAAAGTAAAATAATCTTTGTCCATAGGAACCTTTCTTTTTAAGGTCATATCAATATCCGAAAACTCATATTGCTCAGGTCTTCGTTCAAGAGTAAAATTCTTGAAAGCAAAAGTATTATTAAAATTCAGTTTGGACTGATAATTAGCTTCACTGGGATCTCCGTCAAACATGGATTCACAAATATCTACACCATCAGCTGCCAACGCAATATCAAAACTATCTGTTGCAGAACACATTGCAAATAAAAACCCACCTCCAATTACAAAATCTCGAATCTTTTTGGCAACTGCTCCTTTTTCTTGAGATACCTTTTCGTAACCTAACTTTTTGGCCAAAGCTTCAGCATCTCTCTTTTGGTCAATGTACCAAGGGATATTTTTATAAGCTGCATAAAACTTTCCGTATTGTCCGGTATAATCCTCGTGATGCAAGTGCAGCCAATCATAAAGTAACAATTGATCACTTAACACTTCTTCATCATAAATTGGTGTAAAAGGAATTTCGGCATACGTCAATACTAAAGTAACAGCATCATCCCAAGGCTGTTTCCCTTTTGGAGTATAAACAGCAACTTTTGGAGCTTTTTCCAGTATAACAGCTTCCATATTCTGTGAAGGACTTGAAATTTCATTCAAAATCGATGTTTCTTCAACATCCGAAAGGACTTCAAAACTCACACCTCGTATTTGGCATTCCTTTCTAATTTCTTCAGCATCTGGCAATAAAAAAGAACCGCCACGGTAATTAAGCAACCAACTGGCTTTGTAATTTTTGGCCAAACACCAATAGGTAATTCCATATGCTTTGAGATGGTTTTGCTGCGTAGTTTCGTCCATTGGCAACAAAATAAAGGAAGCCCTAGAAGAAATCGATACTAGAAAAAATAATATAAAAAGAATTCTTTTGCACATCATTGAAAACTATTTTAAAGCAAAGATAATAGGAAGTAATTAAAGTACTCCTTTTATCTTTTATAATCATGCAAAAAACACTTTTTAACATTCATCTATTAAATATCCAAAGACACAATAGCATTTTGAATGGCATAAACCACCAATCCTGCAATATTTTTAGATTCTGTTTTAAGCAGCAAATTATTTCTGTGACCTTCAACAGTTCTTGGGCTGATGAATAGTTTTTCACCAATTTCTATGGTGCTTTTTTGCTTGCAAATAAGTTGTAATACTTCTAATTCACGAGAAGTTATAAAACCGGTATCGAAACTGCATTTAGTTTTTTTATTAGCAATTAAATCATTTTGAATGATACCCATTACATATTCCGAATAATAAAATCCTTTTGTCGACACTTCATTTATGGTTGCAAATAATTCCTGCGGAGTAGTGTTTTTAACCAAATAAGAAACAGCTCCAACATCAATCATATTGGCTATAAATGATTTTGAATCGTAACTCGTCAAAGCAATAATTTTTATATCCGAAAAATCTCTATGTATAATTTTGGTGGCTTCTATCCCATTAAGTAATGGCATTTTCAAATCCATAATCACAATATCGGGTTTAGGATTATCCCCTTTAAGAAAATCAATTAATTCAACACCATCCGAAGCTTCAAAAATTACTTCAATATTATCTTCCCTTGACAATAAAAAAGAAATTCCTTTTCTGAATAGAACTTCATCATCAACTAAAATTATTTTTATAGTTTCCTTCATAATTTAGAAATTAAAAATCACTGAAATTCCATTATTCATTTGCGATTCAATCGAGAGGCTTCCCTCTAAAATAGCTACTCTACTTACCACATTTTTCATTCCAAGACCCTTATGATTTTCCAATTGATTTAAATCAAAACCGATTCCGTTATCTGAATACTTACATGTTCTTTTTCCATCAATTTCCTCAAAAAAAACAGATATTGAAGTTGCCTTCCCATGTTCTATCGAATTGGTAAATAACTCCTGTAGAATTCTAAAAACATGAATATGATTATCGTTCTCTTTAAAATCAAATTTTAAATTATTCTCATATTGAATATCTACAGCGCCATCATCAATTAATTGAGCACATAATTCTTCAATTCCAGCATGAAGACCAAATTTATCCAATACCGGCGGAAGTAAACTGTGCGTCATTTTTTTGGAGCTATTCAAAGCTTTAGTCGTATATTCAATAATATTTTTAGTAATTTCTTCAATATCCTTTTGAGGCAAATTAGGGATTTTTAAAAGATGGCAATTCAATGAAATCACATTCAATTTTGAACAGATATCATCATGTAAGTCCTGTGCAATTCGCTTTCTATCCGACTCTAACGTTCTAATTACTGCCGATAATTGTTTGTTTTTCAAGAAAATATCTAAATCATCAAACTCTAATTTCTTTCCCATATTCTTTTTATTGTAAGTATGACTAACTTTTTCTTATCATATTTATAAAATTTTACAGTATTTATCTTGTTTTAAATAAATAAACATGTATTTCATCGACTTTTATGCTATTTTAGACGACAAATATAGTTGTATTTAGCTCTTTTCCTAATAAAATTTAATATTTTTTATCAGCACAAACATAATAAAAAATCTTATTTGAGAAGAATAAAAAAAATCAAATTACTGTAAACCAGAATTATATAGCAAAACTTAAATCAATAAAAAAAGGAGAATATCCTATCTTCATAAAATATTCTCCTTTGTTGTGAAATAGTGTTTTTAAATTTTAAAAAGGAACATCACCATCATCATCGTCATCATTATTAAAATTACTTCCGAAAGCCTCATTTGCCGATGGAAGATTTTTGGTTATAAACGAGTTTTCATCATGATTCATACTAGATGGCAAATCATCATAACCCCCACTATAATCTTCTAAATTATCGAATCTTCCCAAGTGTCCAATAAATTTCAAACGAACATTTTCGATTCCACCATTTCTATGTTTTGCGATCATGATCTCAGCTTGACCTGCAGTTGGAGATGCTTCTTCATCATCCCATTCATCGATTTTGTAATATTCAGGACGGTATAAAAATGAAACGATATCCGCATCCTGCTCAATCGCACCAGATTCACGAAGATCCGAAAGCAAAGGTCTTTTACTAGAACCACGCGTTTCAACAGCACGCGATAACTGTGACAGTGCAATTACAGGAACATTCAACTCCTTTGCCAATGCCTTTAAATTTCGGGAAATTGTAGAAATTTCCTGCTCTCTGTTTCCTCCTCCTTTACCATTTCCACCGGCAGTCATTAACTGCAAATAATCAATAATAATGATTTTTATACCATGTTGTGATACCAAACGTCTTGCCTTTGCACGTAAATCAAAAATGGACAAAGACGGAGTATCATCAATAAAAAGTGGCGCTTTTTCTAAGTTCTTAACTTTGGTGCTAAGCTGTTCCCACTCGTGTTTTTCTAATTTCCCTGTACGTAACTTCTCTGAAGACAATCCTGTTTCGGAAGAAATCAACCTGGTAATCAACTGAACTGATGCCATCTCCAAGGAGAACAAAGCAACAGGATGTCCAAAATCGATTGCAATGTTTCTGGCCATAGATAAGATAAAAGCCGTTTTTCCCATCGCAGGTCTCGCCGCAATAATAATTAAATCACTTGGCTGCCAGCCCGAAGTTAGTTTGTCCAATTTATCAAAACCAGTAGCAACACCACTAAGTCCTTCCTGGCCTGCAATTTCTTCGATACGTTTTTTGGCCTGTAGCACTAAACTTTGAGCCGTTTCGGAACTACGCTTGATATTTCCTTGTGTTACTTCATAGAGTTTGGATTCGGCTTTGTCCAACAAATCAAATACATCAGTAGTCTCATCATAGGAATCTTCAATGATTTCAGATGAAATTCGAATCAAACTTCGTTGAATAAATTTTTGAAGAATAATTCTCGAGTGAAATTCAATATGTGCCGAAGATGAAATCTTTTGCGTAAGCTGAATTAAATAAAAATCACCTCCAGCAAGATCTAGTTTAGCAGTTTTTCGAAGTTGAGCAGAAACGGTCAACAAATCGATTGGTTGCGTATCATTGAATAATGTAACAATGGCCTCAAAAATATATTTGTGAGCATCTTTGTAAAATGCATCAGCTTGAAGAATATCAATTACCTCATCTACCCCTTTTTTATCAATCATCATTGCCCCAAGCACTGCTTCTTCTAAATCTAATGCTTGTGGTGGTAATTTTCCTTTTTCTAAGTTTATAATTGTTGTTTTGTCCACTTTAACCGGACTAATATTTTTGAAATTTTCCATGAAGCGAATGTAACTAAATTAAAAAAAAAATCACAATTGAGTTATTACAATTTATTGTTTATAAATACCTGTTTTTTGTTTATAACCAAAAAAAAATCCGAAACTATAAGGCTTCGGATTAAGATCTTAAAAATGGCGTTTTATTCTTTAAACTCTCCCATTTTACAGTATTTATCCATTCTCTGTGCAATTAATTCTTCTGTTGATAAGTCTTTCAATTCATTATATCCTTTAATGATATATTGCTCAACAGTTGTAAAAGTGGTCTCTCTGTCATAATGAGCTCCACCTAATGGTTCTGGAATAATATCATCAACTAATTTTTGTTTTTTCATATCGGCAGAAGTCAATTTCAAGGCTTCGGCAGCTTGTTCTTTATAATCCCAACTTTTCCATAAAATTGACGAACAAGATTCTGGCGAAATTACAGAATACCATGTGTTTTCCAACATATAAACACGGTCTCCAACACCTATTCCCAATGCTCCACCTGATGCTCCTTCTCCAACAATAATTGTTATGATAGGCACTTTCAAACGTACCATTTCAAAAATATTTCTTGCGATAGCTTCTCCTTGTCCACGTTCTTCCGCTTCCAAACCTGGATAAGCACCCGGAGTGTCTATTAAAGTAACAACAGGAATATTAAATTTCTCTGCCATTTTCATCAATCGCAATGCTTTTCTATATCCTTCAGGATTAGCCATCCCAAAATTTCTATACTGACGTGTCTTTGTATTGAATCCTTTTTGTTGTCCAACAATCATAAAAGATTGTCCTCCAATTTTTCCTAGACCACCAATCATGGCTTTATCATCCTTAAAGCCTCTATCCCCATGCAGTTCCAGAAAAGTATCTCCACAAATCCCTTTGATATGATCCAAAGTATAAGGTCTGCTTGGATGTCTTGATAACTGAACACGTTGCCAAGCAGTTAAGTTTTTATAAATCTGTTTTTTGGTTTCCTCTAACTTTTTGTTGATTTGTTTACAAGTATTGGTAACATCAACATCCGATTCTAAACCAATAACAACACATTTATCTAATTGTTCTTCAAGTTCTTTTATAGGAAGCTCAAAATCTAAATATTCCATAGGATTTGTGCGTATTTATTATTGTTTTTATTTTTTCAATTTGGAACTGCAAATATAAAATTTAATATCGTTATACACTTATTTTTTTATTCAAGAAGAAAAAAATAGGTTTTACAAAAATAAAAATCTTACAATTCATCTTCTTTTCTATAGTGTTTTATAATACCATTTAAGAGCACCGTAATTAATTA
>NZ_JBFUBE010000034.1:0-23178 GCF_056405915.1 Flavobacterium sp. P1_E4 | reverse complement strand
CTTGAAAGCTATAAACATGATAAAAATCTCCGTCTTTTTCAGTGGATATTTTAAGAATGTTCCTCGCTAAAACAAGCATCCTGCTCTTACCGCTGGCTGTAGGGAGTGAACAATAAACTCATGAAAACGTCCTCTTCACCGCCCTTACATTTTTTTGCCAAAAATCACGGTAAGGATTTGCGCGCTGGCCGTAGGGAGTGACCCCCTAGCGAAGCGGCTGGGGTCACGATAAAGAAATACTTTCCGATGATTTTTGGTGTAAAAATATTCAGGCTTGATCTTTATCAAGGGAAAAGAAAAAATGTTCCTATTTAGCTAAAAACATGTTGTGTTCCTCAACGCTTAATCTTCTGTTTCTTTTGATTTCTGTACCAGCATAGAACATTCATTTCTCCCTTAAAATCCGTATTTACAAGTTCAGTAAAAGTGGACACCATTCCAATTTGACTGCTGTCAGAAAATGTATTGCTCATAGTATGTTATCAAGAAGCTAGTTACTTAATGTCCTACAAAATTATGGAATTGCAMGGAATTGCAKAATTTTTATCACTATATACTTTAGTCTTTTACCCCAAGTCCAAAAAGTCTCATGCCTTTTTGTTTTTTTTAAAGCTCTTGAAAGCTATAAACATGATAAAAATCTCCGTCTTTTTCAGTGGATATTTTAAGAATGTTCCYCGCTAAAACAAGCATCCTGCTCTTACCGCTGGCYGTAGGGAGTGAACAATAAACTCATGAAAACGTCCTCTTCACCGCCCTTATATTTTTTCGCCAAAAATCACGGTAAGGATTTGCGCGCTGGCCGTAGGGAGTGCCCCCCTAGCGAAGCGGCTGGGGTCACGATAAAGAAATACTTTCCGATGATTTTTGGTGTAAAAATATTCAGGCTTGATCTTTTGTTTCTTTTCCATCAAGGGAAAAGAAAAAATGTTCCTATTTAGCTAAAAACATGTTGTGTTCCTCAACGCTTAATCTTCTGTTTCTTTTGAAATCAAAGATTCACGAACTCAATAAATTATTAACTCGTGAGTAATCAAGACAAATCGAAGATTCAGCGAACACCACTTATAAAAATTTAAGTGAGCTAAAAGAAAAAATCCCTTTATTAAACAGAAATTAGAGCTCAACGACACTTAATCGTGGAAGCCAAAGTTCCTGTAACCAACAACTGCACCGCAATTAGTAAAATCATTCTTCAATGAAAGGTAATGCAGTTTTTTCAAAAACTGCATTATTTTTTTATGCCTATCCCTATTCAGCTGCAGTTTCTTTCGATACAGCTTCCCCCTTCAATAAATAATCAAACCATGCCATCATTCGCCTACTAAGATCCTTCTGATTGTCTGCATCCTCCTGGATAATGTATCAAAAGTAAGAGTGTGATAGTAGGAAACATCAGGGTATGTATTCATCCAAAAGATCTACAACGTATTACCGATAAAACATACAGACAGGCGAAGTTGTATTTAAACAAAATAAAGACAACTTGAATAAAGAACCACATCAGTTAATTTCTTCGTATTCAGGCTTGCAGTTAGAGCATGTTTTACGTTGTATAATCGGATAACAAAGGCTCCCAGGCCTCTGATTATTTTCTACAACTCAACAACACCAGTTCCACAAGCGGTTCAAATAGATATAAACATACATTATAACAACAATAAAAATCTCCTCTCAGACACGCTTAGTATAATTACAACTAATTGGACAAGAAAATGAAGAATATGGTATAATCATTTTAAAGGAGATAAAAAATTTCACGCTTTATATATTGTTTTAAAATCAATCTCATTTTTATACTAACAAATAGCAATATTATTCATAAACGGTAATTTTCTAACTATTCTATATTACCTTAAAAATACACAGTTTTACCTCAATACTAAATATATCGTTTTCGAAAGGTTAAAATAACATCGACATCAGAAAATACAGTTGCGTTTTCAAATAAATTAACATTCTACTTTAGCAATATAAAATTTGATTACTAATTTAAAACAACAATATTATGAAAACGATTTTAAAACTTAGCCTAGTAGTATTAGTAGCAATGACTACAATGAGTACTTATGCAATCAATGGTGATTTTTTACTAAATGTAAAAAAAGTAACTGGAAAAGAAATTAGCTTTTCTGTAAACGAAATTCAAAAAGCGAATGTAACGATCTATGATACTTTCCATAATGCAATCTATTCAGAAGTTGTAACTGGAAAAGGGGGAATTGTAAGAACATACAGCCTTGAGGATTTTCCTAATGGTGTTTACTTCTTGGAAGTGGAAACCAATTCAAAAAAAGTAACACATGAAATTGTTGTTTCCAATGAAGCTTCAACATTATCAAGAAAATCAGTTGCAGAAGTGTATACTGATTTAAAAGTTAAAAATCAAAATGTAGCTACGACCAATTAATTAGGTTACCGTTTAAAACAAACACTTCGAATTTACTTAAAACAGCTCTTCTATAGGGCTGTTTTTTTTTATTTTAAACTCGATATACTAACGCAACCCCATTCTTATTTCTTTTACAAAATTAGTCTGTGTGATCCATTATATGCTTTTGCATCGATTACAAACAAATACAGTTAATTATACGCAAAAACATATAACAGACGCTATTTTTTTCCAAACAGTTTGTAGCAAATCATCAAAATTTAGTTTATAACGTCACAATAATTGCAAAAAACACTTGATTTACACTTCGGCACCCAAGTGATCAAATCAGATCTCAATTTTTTTTTGAAAAAAAATTTCATCTAAAGCAAAGCAAATGAAACAATTAAAAAGAGACTCAAAAAATAAGCTGACTTTTTTCAAAAATACATTTGCATAACCAAAAAAGGTTCTTATATTTGCACTCGCAATCAGATAATGAAAGCGACATACTGGAGAAATGGCAGAGCGGTCGAATGCGGCAGTCTTGAAAACTGTTGACTGTAACAGGTCCGGGGGTTCGAATCCCTCTTTCTCCGCCAGTAGAAGTTTCAAAAGAAACTTTAAAAGTCAAAAGCCTTTAAACACTAGTGTTTAAAGGCTTTTTTATTTTTGGCAACCTTTCAAAAAACACATACTTTATCAAAGAACAGTTACCCTATTAGGGGACATTCTGATTTTGGCGGGAGACATTGTACTTTTTAAGGAAATGCATCAACACCAAAAATTCTTTGATTATGTTTCCGAACATTTTAAACATACTTTTTGGATACCGGGAAATCACGAATATTACAATTCGGATATCTCCAAAAGGAGTGGTTCATTCGAGGAGCAAATAAGAGACAATGTGGCTTTGTTAAACAATATTGTGAAAACCATTGATGGCGTAAAGCTTGTGTTTTCAACATTATGGTCCCACATTTCACCTGAAAAGCAATTTATTATTCAACAATCCCTTTCTGATTTTAGGGTGATTCAGAATAATCAAAAGCGACTGACAGTTGATTATTATAATCAAATACATGGAGAAAGTAGATTGTTTTTGGAAGAGGCGTTAAAAAATCAAACAAATATACCCACGGTTGTAATTACACATCATCCTCCAACTTTTTTCAATTATCCAGCGAAATATGCTAATAGTACCATAAATGAAGCTTTCGGAACAGAAATGTTCAATTTTATAGAAGAAAGTGAGATTGACTATTGGATTTATGGCCATCACCATTGCAATGTATCTGATTTTACCGTTGGTAAAACAAAATTGGTTACGAATCAATTAGGCTATATTAAATACAATGAGAATGAGAATTTCAATAGCAGTCGTGTGATTTCAATATAAACTTCTATACAACAATATAATAAACCTATAATAACACAATAAATCAAACAGGTTTAGTATCTGTATTGCTGTTTTGTGATATCTAAAAGTGAAAAAAAAATCAAAAACCGAACAAACTTTATTTAATTTATACGTAATTACATATAATTAATGATTTTTACTGATTTTTATATTCAAAAGCATATAATTAAGTGATTTTTGTTATTTTTATATCTAATTACATATAATTAAATAATTTTTATTAATTTTATATCCAAAAGCATATAAAATGGATGTGATAGCAGATTTTGTAAAAAAGAGACGAAAGCAAGCAGGGCTTACACAAGAAGAATTTGCCTTGAGAGCTGGTGTGGCATTAACAGTTGTCCGAAAGATTGAACAGGGCAAGGACAACTTAAGTTTATCTAAAGTAAATCAGGTATTGAAAATGTTCGGACACATTTTAGGTCCCGTAAACGAAAAATAATTATGCGACAAGCCATAGTAAAATACAATAACATTCAATCTGGCATTTTAAGAGAGTTAGAAAGCGGAGAATATGAATTTGTTTACGATGAAAATTACATTCAAAATTATCCCGATTTATTTATAACTTTCAATATGCCAGTGCGAAATCGTTCCTACAGAAGCAAAAGACTATTTTCTTTTTTCGATGGTTTAATTCCGGAAGGTTGGTTGTTAAATATTGCATCTGAAAGTTGGAAAATAAATAAAAACGACCGCATGGGACTTCTTTTAGCATGCTGTCAAAATGCGATTGGAGCTGTTAGTGTTCACCCTATTAAAGAGAATGAAGATGTCTAAATGCCTGTATTGTTATCAAGAAATAGATACAACTGCTAATCCCGATTACCATGACAAATGTATCAAAGCATTCTATGGTACTTCCTTAGCGCCTATACTTCCTTATCGATTAGATGAAATGGAACAATTAGCAAAGGATGCTGTAGAATTATCGGTATCAGTTCCAGGAGTACAGCCTAAATTATCGCTGGGATGGATAAAGTCAGCCTTAGAAAATGGGCACGAAGGGCGTTTAACCATTATGGACGCATTGGATGGTAATTATATTTTAAAACCACAAAATGCTCAATATGAACAGATGCCTGAAAATGAGCATCTTTCGATGAAATTGGCTGAACTATTAAAAATTGTTGTAGTTCCATCTAATATGATTCGTTTGGCATCTGGTGAATTATGCTACATCACTAAACGAATTGACAGAAAAAAAGATGGCCACAAAATTCACATGATTGATTTCTTGCAAATTCTAGAGTTGGAAGACAAATACTTTGGCACTATGGAATTGCTTGGAAAAACTATTGGAGAATTATCTGTTAACACATTAATGGATAAATTGCGTTTTTTGGAACTTACGTTATTTAATTTTATCATAGGAAATAACGATATGCACTTGAAAAACTTTTCAATGTGGTTATCCGATATAGGATGGGAGTTATCTCCTGCTTATGATTTATTAAATGTAAAAATCATTTTACCGAAAGATGATGAAGATACTGCTCTGCTATTTGGAGGTAAAAAGAAAAATTTTAATAAAAAATATTTCGATATATTTGGAGCTATTTTGGAATTGAACGAAAAACAAATAAACTCCGTTTACAATAAACTGGAGAAATGGTTGCCCCAAGCCATTCAGTTAATCGACAATTCCTTTTTAAACGAAGATGCAAAATTAAGCTACAGAGAATTGATAAAACAACGTACAAGCTTATTTGTGGAAACACTAAAACAGACTAGATAATCGCTATAAAATTTAAGATTCTATTTCCTGATTTTCTGTAAAGGCTAAGTTAGCATGTCCAAAGAACAAACATCAAATGGAGGGCGCAATTAAAAAGTACATAGTAGTTTTTTTGTCGCAAATACAGGAGATATTTGCGACAAAAAAAAAAACAAAAAAACTATGCGAATTACTGCTGTCACTGTAATTGCTAATATTAAAAAAGCCAAGAGGGTTTCGCTTTTTTTTACTTCAGATTAATACTTTCGAATGGACGATGGAGAGTAAATTTTCGGTACCAAATAACTCATCGGTAAACATCACGGGCAATCAAGCGGTCTCTCTTCGGTCTCTTCGTTTGTTCCGCTCGGCATCTATGAAAAGGATCGAAAATTGTCCATTAGTACATGTAGTATTAATTTATCTAAAAAGAAATTAACGTTGACTTTTCTAAAAAAAAGGCTATATTTACTTCATATTATTGTACGAATTTTGTTAGTGCACCTATAGGTACACCTGTTCTTTTAAAAAGTCTGTGAACGCCCATTTTTACTGGGATTAACATAAAGGTTATGGAGCCTCTTTCTCCGCGGAATTAAAACCCTAACAATTGACAATCAATTAGTTAGGTTTTTTTGTTTTTACAATTTTCAAAGCTTTTGTAAAGCAATATTCAATCACAACAATTCTTCAGGAAATCCTACAGCAAATAACCATCATATCAAATAAGCGTGGCCAAAGTCAATCAGATGCAGTCCTCATAGAAAACGTTCGCACCTACATTTTAAACAACTTAGAAAATCCATTGCCAAGCATAAAAGAATTGTGAGAAATGTTCAATATGAACGAATTCAAATTAAAAGATAGTTTCAAACATTTTTTCAATACCAATATCTATCAGTTTAATAGATTTTGGATAACAATGACCTTTAACATTCATTAGTTTGCGATTTTAGGAAAGGTAAAAACTTAACTTTAGACACAACAGAACAATTTGTTCAATAATAAGTAAATTAGAACAAGAATAGATGTTAAGCCCTACTAATGAGAAAAAGCATGAATGTGCAAACAAATTGTAGCTCAACATACTACTTTTTTGTTTGCACATCCAAATAACTTAAATAACAATTGGCTTTAAAATTACTTCCTTAACAACCTACTTGTAATTGGGCTAACTTTTATCTCCCGAATTAATACTTACTTGATACTCTTGACCATTATCAGGTAATTTCACATAAATCATCCCCTTTACTTCATCCCAACTAAAAGATAAGCTTTCATAATCACTAAATCCTTTTGAATTTAATACTTCCGATTTATCTTTTTTAATTTTTATGGAATTTACAAATACGCTTTTAGGCTTACTGTTAACATGCAATTTTATAATGAAATTTCGAGATCCTGCAGGTTTATAGCCTTTATCCTCTCTGGCACTTATATGTATTGCATAGCCAGATGAATTAGCAATGGCAGTAATCTTTGTTTTACAAAAGATGTCCTTTTCATAATCCCTGCTTTCTCCATCATCTTCATATAAAACAAAGGAAGATTCTTTACCGACTTTGTCAGGATAAATATCAAAACTAACAGGATAATTGGGTTTTTCATGTATATATTGCATTACTGGCATACTAGGTATAATTGCCCCCTTTTTTACAAACAAGGGTATAACATTCAAAGGTGCTTCAACGGTTATCCATTGGTTTCCTTTGTAAACACTTCTACCGTCATTATAATTAATCCATTCTCCTTCTGGCAAATAGAGTTTTTTAGTAACAGCTCCTTTTTCAACCACTGGAGCAACCAATAATTCGCGACCAAACAAAAACTGACCACTCAAATCAAAAGTTTCACTATCATTAGGGTATTCCAAAAACAAAGCTCTCATCAAAGGCAACCCTGTATCATGGGCTACTCTTGCATAGGTATAGATATAAGGAAATAACTGATACTTTAATTCAATAGCAGTACGGGTGATATTCTCCACTTCAGTACCAAAAACCCATGGTTCAACAGCATTTCCACCTTCGTGATGAGCACGACTAAGCGGATTAAAAATACCAAATTGCATCCAGCGAACATATAATTCCGACATGGCATCATAATCTTTGATATCACCACAATAACCTGAAATATCTGAAGTCCAAAAAGGAATAATTCCTAATCCTGCCGATAATCCCACTGGTATTTGATTTGCAAATTGGCTCCATCCTTCGAGCACATTATTACCATTTCCTGAATCACCAGACCAACCAAACGTATATCGTTGTAACCCTGCATAGGCAGCTCTTGTCATTTGAAAGATACGCTTATTGGGATTATGCTTATAAAACTGTTCAGTAACGACCTTATCCCAAGTAAAACCATACACATTATGGATCTCATCATGCATCCCTAAATAATGTTTCATATGAAGTCTGTCAGTAGCATCCTCGTTACTCCAGGCTGGCTCTCCCATATCAGTCCAAAATCCACGTACACCATCATTCAAAGGTTTTTGTTGATAATTTCCCCACCAATCAGCCACTTCTGGCTTGGTAAAATCAACTACTCCACAATTTCCTCCCCAAGGCCATGGCATATCATAACTCTTGCCAGAACGCGCATCAATGGCAAAATAGTTCTTAGAATTAGCTTCATCCCATTGTTGTTTATTGGCTTGAGAAATAACGGGGTCTTGAGAAACTATCATTTTAAAACCTTGATCTCCCAATTCTTTTATCATGTCTTTTGGATTTTGATAGTTATTTTTCTTCCAGTCAAAATCCTGAAGTCCTTCAACCCATCCTATATCTTGGTAAATAATATCGCAGGGAATTTTCCTTTTTCTAAACTCGGCAGCAATTTCCTTGGCTTGAGACTCTTTAGTATAATTACCACGACATTGTGAAAAGCCTAAAGCCCATTTTGGAGGCATAATAGGTTTTCCGGTTAGTGCAATATAATTTTGAATGATTTCTTTATAATCATTCCCATACATAAAATAGTAAATCATTTCTCCAGCAGTTGCTTCAAATGAATAATAGTCATTTGATTCACTACCAAATTTAAACTCTGTTTTATAGGTGTTATCAAAGAAAATCCCATAATGATTGGTACTCATAAAAAACGGGATACTTTTATAAAGGGGATCTTCATTTACACCATAACATGGCTGATCACTATTCCACATTTTATAACTCTTCCCGCGTCGGTTAAGTGTCCCGGCCTTTTCTCCCAGTCCAAAAAATTGCTCATCAGATCTTAATGTTTTGTAACTCGCTATATGATTATTTTTATTTACGAATCCTTTCTCATTATAATCGCCAAACAGCAACTTTTGATACTTATCAAATACTTGCATTTTAAATGGGCTTTTATTTACCCTTATTCTTAATTGTTCTGTGAATATCTCATAAGCAGAGATTTCTTCATGTACATTAATATTCCCAGACCAACCCAAACTTTCATTGATAACAGCAAACGATTGGTTATTACGTTTAAAATTACCATCTGTAGAAATCCACACTTTTATTACCTGACCACTGCAGAATTGTAAAAGTACTTTTGCATTGTTCTCACAATTAAAAATCACTTTATTGTTGTTTGTTAAATAAGAGGTACAATTGCCAAGAGTTAGTCTCCCTTTTTCAAGATTTTGTCCTCTTAAATTAATCTGAACCAATAAATTGATCAGAATCACATAAGTCCATATTTTTTTCATAATTCAAAATGTCTTTTTTAAATTGTTATCAACTTTTCACATCCACCTCTTGTGGTTAAGGTGGTTCATTTTTTGATGTATTGCTTACTGCAATTTTACATTGGTGACAGGTTTATCTACTTTATACAATCGAATGAAATCAATCATGGCGCGATTGACATCGACATTCATATTATTGTTCCATTCTTCCAATATCAATTCCACATCATTTTTACCTTTTGTCAAATTAATTTTATGCGAATTGGACAAACCCCAATCAGACCATTCATTGGTTCCCCTTTGTGGAAAAACCATCACACCAACATAATCCTTATTCAAATACAAAGAACGAATGGCACATTTGTTATCGGTATTCCAAGGCCCACTTCCATTGGAATACTTAATATCCATAAAGTATTCACCACTATCTTCAACAACTATTGGAATACTTATTTTTCTGTTTTTATCCGTAGCAATCTCAACAAAACCTTTTCCGGAATAATTCACAAAGTTCAAATCGGATTTGACAACAAAATCCTCTGTCTCAATAATCCTCGACTGTGATTTACTATATATCAATGGGTCACTCATAAAAGACTCCTGACCTGCTGCATCAACGGCGCTAACTGCATATTCCGCATAGTTATTGTCTAAAATTTGATATGCGGTTGCAGTCGTTTTTTMTACAAGTTTTMCGTTTTTATAAAMGTTATATCCTTTTGCGTTAGCATCATTTATCCAACTTATTTTATCTTCATTAAGCGTTGCGATTGGATTGGCCAAGGTGAATTTATTTTCAACCAAATTAATGGCATCTTTTGAAAAATCATTGTTTTCCATTTTGATGTTAACCGTATGTTTTCCAGTAAAAGTTGCCGGAATAATTGCTCTTTCAACACTCTTCCCGTCAATGGTAACACTAGCGATCAGATTCCCAAATCCCTCCACCGTGATATCCAGACTGGTATTTCGGTATTTAAAATTGCTAAGTATTCTATTACCACCATATTTTTTTGGAATTACCGGTGCGAAAACCAATCGGTCTTCTTCAAAATACATTCCCATAAAAACACGGTATACCATCGAAAGATTTCCGGCCATACTCCAAAGCATACGGTGCGAATTTATTTCAGTTCCTTTGAAATCACCATTGTCCGCAACCATATTTTCGTAGTTGGTCAAGAATAAACCCGCTGCTCTGTATATCGAGGCCAAACCATGATTTAATACTTTTTCGTTTCCAACTTTAGCAGCAGCCAAATTCCAATAGGATTGGACAAATGGCCAAATCGCATTGTTATGATAGGGAGGAATTCCCGGAATTTGAGGATAGATACAGCTCGCACCATATTCGGTCAAAGGACTTTGGGATATAATCCTTTTACTTTGTTTTTCATCGGCAACATCGAATAAAACAGCCAAAGCCTCACCCAAGGCTTCATAACGCTTCGATTGTGTAAAGAAGTTTTTTCCATACAAATATTGGGCATAATAGCCTTTGTCCTCCATCCATAACTGCTTGTTTATAGCATCCTTAATTTGAGCAGCAATGATGTCATATTCTTCATGCGGTTCTCCTAACAAGGTTGCCATCTTGGACAAAATTTGATGCGTTTGGTAATGAACTACATTCGTTCCTAAATTTTGTGACGCATAAATGTCCATATTAGACATCCATTTCGGATAGGTTTGCTCCCTCCAGTCCAAAAAAGATGATTCTCCACAATACAAATTGGTTTGCGTATTGCGAATGGTTTTATAATCATCTGATGCAGAATTCTTGATAATTCTATAAGCTTTTTGCAACCATGCTTTGTCTCCTGTTACTTTATAAATTTCCCAAGATGCCAACGCCCAAGTAGTTCGGTCTGAAGAAACTGGCCAGGCGCCACCAGAACCCGTATCCTGGATAATGCGATCTCTTTTTACTTTTTTTAATAAACTAATTTTAGCCACTTCCGGTTCCAAATAAGCAAAGGACAACAGAATACTATAACTGATATCCCTTGTCCAAACACCCGCCCATTTTGCGCCGGTTCTAAATGTGCTGTCCGGTTCAATTGCCAATTTTGCTTCTTCCAAGGAAAGATTATATAAAGCGTCCACAATAGGCTGCTGCGAAGTATATGTGGCTTTATTCGAAATATTCTGGCTAAGCTTCCATGTTTTGTCCTCTACTGGGATTAATGGATTTAATTTTAATTTTATTTCAAAAATACCGTCATTATTAGCATCACTCATTTGCAGTCCGCGTTCTTCCAGATTTACAAAATCCCAGCTAAGCGGCAATGCACCTCCTGCAATATATACGCCTTTGTAATCGGCTTGGGCTATTTTGGATCCGTCTTGACATTCGTAAAATCCTTTCTCCTTGAATTGCTGAAAAACAGCTCTCATATCCAATTTAAAAGTAAATTCGGTATCTGCCTTTAAAATCCCCTTCGGCGCATCTGTTTTATCCAACTGCGGTTGTCCAAAAACATATACCTCAGACTCTTTTTGATTCGTTATCAAAACAGTACGATCTATTCCTTGCCCCAAATCATTGTCCTTTTCATTAATACTGAACTTAAATGAAATCAAATTAGAATAGTTCTCGTTCTCGGTACTCTTATAATTTGATTTAATCAAGGTGGGTGAAACTACTTCGGCAACATTTTGACCCTGAATTACTTTATTGTTGTGTACACTAAAACTTTTGGAATCATATAAAACAGAAGAATCGCTTTTACACGAAGCAACAATAGCAGCAACAACTAGCATTGATGTTACCAAATAATTAATATTTATTTTCATGGGGTATTATTGTGTCTGTTATTTTTTATTTATTTTCATTAATTATAATTGATTTCTAGCCAAATATTCATTTACAAAGTGGAATCCTAAAGCAAATCATTCTTTATTTTATAACCCAGACTCAGTAATAGATTACAGAATCTGGGTTTGATAAAAAAAACTGCCCATCCCTCTCATTCTTTCCACGGCGAAAATTAAATTTTCCCTAGGGTATTCATTAATTCAAATTTTTCCATTTTTTACCCAAAAAAACTAACTTAAACTTTTTGAATTCGAAAAGTCTTTGCAAAAAACTAATTCTAGAACTCGAGAAGACAAGCAGCAAAGAACAAAGAATTAATCTTATTGATACTCAACTACTATCATTCCCCAGTATTGCAGCGATGGGACTTTGAAAACTAGATAACTACCCACTTGACTAAAACTAAGTTCTTTTGAAGCCCCGCCATCCAAATCAGGTGAAGCGTACCAAACTTTAGAAACCGTTTGATTATTTAGCAAATTCATGGTTAGATTCTTCTTTACCACGGGAACAGCTTGCTCTCCATTTGTATCTCTCCAGTTCAAGCTGTTTGCATTGGAAAAATTAACAAGATGAATAATTTGCTTGTTCTCCACTTTTTTCCCTACCACAGAAACACTCGAAGCAACTGGAGGCCAACTATTAAGGTTTACTTTGCCGTCTCCTGAAATTAAAACAGGACTATTGAAAGTTCCCCCATCTCTTAATAAATTCTGATAGCCAACCATAAAGTCGTAATATTTTGGAAGCGTTTTATTCAACTCTCCATCCATTTGTAAATTGTTATGAGGAAAATATTCTTTTGACAACATATGTTCCCCTAATTCCAAATGAGAGCCTCCAAAAGCAAAAATTACCGCATCAGACAACAATATACCCGGAGTATTAAAAAAACCAGTTCCATTTGATTTATCATAATCCATATAGGCAGCCAAAACTGTATTGAGTTTATTATCTGAAAGCGTATTATTCTCTTGAATGATTTCAGCCAAATCCTTAAAACCGTCTCGCGGTCCCCAAACCTCAGTGTAAGCCACATCAACAGGCGCTCTTAGAATATTCTCCTGCCCGTATTGTGACACCGCATTTAACATGTTCTTTTTGTTAGGAAATTTAGCTTTCAGATTTTCTAGAAAAGGTGTAAACGTTTCATTCAACGCTACCGAATTTCCGTTGTAGTCATATACATTTCCTCTACCCCCCAACTGATCCAAATGCCAACCATCAAAATTCAGATTCTGGTATACCAGATTTGTTTTCTCGAAAATGTAGTTTTGCCAATCCGTATTTCCTGGATTGGTTACCAGGATGTCACTTTGCCAAGAATCCGGTAAATCATGTTTATCAATATTGGAATGATTCTGGTCCTTATAAAGGAACCACTGGCTTGAAACACCGTCAACGATGTAATCTTCCCACGCCCCATAGAGCAAATTGTAACTCATGGAAGCCATATTGATACCATGCGCTTTGTCAATATAATTTTTAACGGTACTATAAGCCATTTTCCTGCCCGCAATGTCTAACCAACTTGCCGCAGGACTGTTATCAATCATTTTCAATGGCGAATGATGCTTATTTCCCCAGTCATAATATTGCAGGGCGTTAATATGATAATTTTTTAGGTTATCAATTGTTGAAGCCATCTGACTGTCACTCATCGTACCAAATTCAGATAAAAAACCATATCTGGGGAACTTAGTCCAATCTGAAGAGACGTCAACGCCAACCGTACCTACAATGACCTCTACTCCATCAACTGTTTTATACAACTCAACCAAATACCCCTTATAATCATCAGATGGAGGAGTCCATGTCCACGTCTTGTTTGTTAAAGGCTGTTCTGATAGGATCTTGTTCAAATATTTGTATCTGATTGTACTGTTTTCAGATAATTTATCAATACTGAAAGCGATAGCGTCACCAGGAGCATATTTTGCCTTATCGGTTTTAATTACTACCTGCGTGGTGGTAGCAATTTCTTCGGGAGTATAGTTAAAATCTTTATCGTTATTATCGCAATTAACAAAGAGTAAAGCCAATAATAGGGACTTTAATATACTTGCATTTTTTTGTTTCATCTTTAACTTATATTTAAATTTGGAATAGACTGGATTATTGCTCTAATAACCCAGTCCTAACCTTATATTATTGATGCACAATAGTCATCGATTGCGTATCAAGATTTATAGTCATCTGATACAAACCTGCATCACCAGCCTGCAATTTCCATTTATTGTCCGGGCCATTACAACCATTGGTAATGATATAACTGCCATTTGAGATAGATTGATTGGCAGTAGCAGAATTTATCCAATCCCCATCACACCAATCTCCTTTGAATTTCGAAATTTTAAATTCTCCCGCATTCAACTGACCACTAAATGTATAAACCCCATTTGAATACGTCATCGGAGAAGGATTTGCAATATCCCAACCATTAGGCCCGCCGTCGCCAACGATATACAAATTAACTTTTTGTATACTGATGGTATTCGCCTGTGTATCCAACGTTATTTTATACCTACCCACATCGGATGCCGTTATTTTCCACTTATTATCTACATCACAACCTGAATTCTGGGCAACAGCAGTTGACGATAAAGCCTGCCCATCTGTTAATGGCCTGAACCATTCTCCACACCAATTTCCTAAAGGACCTGCAAATATTTTGAAATCTCCTTGCACAAAATTGGCTTCATAAGTAAACACAAAAGGATTATCCTGACTTTGGGTAAATGCCTGCGGAGAATCTACTGTCCAACCGCTTGGTGAAGCATCTCCAACCATCCAAATTTGTGTAAATGAAGGACCGCTTATCGCTTCAATGCTAATAGTCAGTTTCAACAAATCTGCTGTGATTTTATACTGGCCTCCCTGTGTAATTTGCCATTGCAAATCATCTCCACTCCCACCAATATTATGTACCATCATTGCGTCATCTGAAGCACTTTTGGTATAAAAATCCTGACACCAGCAAGCATCTCTATTAACCGGTAATTTAAAGGATCCTGGACTTAGGATTCCCTGAAAAACGAATTTCCCCGGAGAGGCTGTGGATGGAGTCAGCGCTATTGCTTTGGTCACATCCCAACCAGCAGAAGTAGCACTACCTACCATATACAGCTCTTTTGAGACCGGCAAATACGGCGTGATTACAAAAGTGGCAACAGCTACTTGGGGCGCAGCTGTTGACTTTGCAACGGTAGCCGTAATCCTAGCCTCAAATTTTTGGGATGTACCTGGAGTAATACCAAATGTGTTCAACATAATAAAATTCAGAGTCACCGCATTAATCGAAAACGAAAAATTATTGGTTCCCATCTCATATTCTAATGGCGTTGCAAAATTATTTCCTTCTTTATCAATCTGTAATACATAACTAATGGAAGCACTTGTCCCATAATTGGTTCCTGTTGTCCAATTAAAGGTTAGGTTCTCGTTAGGTTTGCTTTCATCTAAAACCATTTCTGGACTCGAAACAGTCAATGTCAATTCATTATTGTTATTCAAAATAGGATCGTTAAAGGAATCCTCACAGGATGTATTCAACAATGCTATAAACATAGCACCAAGAATAGTCAGCGTTCTTATAAAAATTTTTCTCATAATACTGTTTTTTAATAACCTGGGTTTTGGGTTAATTTTGGATTCTTATCTATCTCTATTTGGGGAATTGGAAACAATAAATGTTTTTGTGTAGCATTGGTTTTTCCGATGGAATGGAGAAAATCTAGTCCGTATTGGCCTTTATTCACTCGTATAAGATCAAACCACCTTTGCCCCTCAAAAGCAAATTCCATTCTTCTTTCACGCAGAACGGCTTCCCTAAAATCGACTTGACTTAAACCTGTTGCTACATCAGCCAAACCTGCCCTTTTTCTTACTCTATTCAAAGGACCTTCAGCTTGCGCCGTTTGACCCAGTTCGTTTAAAGCCTCCGCTTTCATTAGCAGAATATCAGAAAATCGTAATATTGGAAAATTCAAAGGATTATTATCATAAGAAGGTGAAACACTTAGAGGAATCAAAAATTTTCTGACGTTGTAGCCGGTATAAGAATAAGAGGCACTATATGGCTTTCCATCAAATGAAGGTGATCCTTCATACAATACCGTCACATCTTTTCTATTGTCATTGGATTCGTATGAATCAATAAACTCCTGTGTGGGTTGATTCCAGCCGTAACCTCCTCCTACGAAATTACTACCCCTAGGCCCCATAAAAGTACTGGCCCATGATGCCTGATTTTCGTCACTCCAAAAACTGTAACCTCCATCACTTTCATATTGAACCTCAAAAAGAGACTCACGCGAATTTTCGGTAGAAGGATTAAAATTATCTCCATAATTAAGATTTAAATTAAATCCTAAACCTTCAATTTGTGTCGTTAAGTCAACTACTTTTTGCCAGTTGTTGCCGAGCGTTAGATATACTTCGGCTAATTCTCCTAGAGCGGCTCCTTTATTGGCTCTTCCGATATCACTTCCGCTATACTCGCTTTTATTCGGTAATAATTCAGCGGCCTTTTCTAAATCTGCAATGATTTGCTGATAAATTAAATCTTTGGAAACCCTAACCGGAAATAAGTCATCATCCGAACTTTGAGGAGCTGTGATTAAAGGCAAGTCCCCAAAATAACGCACCAAAACAAAATAATAATGTGCTCTCAAAAAATGGGCTTCTCCCAAACTACGATTTTTTATATTTTGATCTATCGCTAAATCTGGAGCCACTTTTAAAACAATATTAGACATCAATATTCCCGGCCATGGTCCTCTCCAAATGTCCAATACACCAGCATTGTCAGTTGTTGTGACAAAATTTGACATGTCTTGGGTTTCAATTCCGTCAGAACCACCTCCAGCACCTACGATACTGTTACCCGCCATAATATCAGAAGTCCACATCCTAAGATTATATAATTTTGGTCTTTGCATAGGCTGATAGGCCCCATTCACCAATGTGATCAATTCTTCTGCATTGGTTGGATAATTTGAAGTGTTTATCGTATCCAAAGGTGCTTTTTCCAAAAAATCATTGGAACACTGTGTACAAGCAAAAATTACTAGTACAAAAGCTATTTTTTTTAAAAATTTCATATTTATTATTTATTAAAATCCAACATTTAAACCAAGTGAGATAGTTCTTGTCAATGGATACACATTGTTATCAATTCCATTAGTTGCAACCTCAGGATCAAAACCCGTATAATTGGTAAATGTGAACAAGTTCTGTCCTGACACATATAGTTTTACATAATTAAAGATTTTCTTTCCTTGGAAATCCATTGGTATGTTATAAGAAAGAGTTACATTTTTAATTCTCAAATAAGAACCGTCTTCGATGTATCTTGATGAAGCCCTGTTGTTGTTATTTGGGTCTCCATATACTGCTCTTGGCATGCTGTTACTGGTTCCCGCAGCGGTCCATCGATCTAAAACAGCTGCCGATTGGTTGGTAGTAATTGACATTGCCTCAGTGTAGAGACGGTTGGCATTGAATATTTCATTGCCATATACCCCTTGTAAATATACGCTTAGACTTAAATCACCATATGTAAAAGTATTGTTCAACGAACCTGCAAAATCAGGATTCGGATTCCCAATGAAAGTTCGATCAGCATCGGTAATTAAACCATCATTATTCAAATCTTTAAATCGAATATCTCCAGGTGAAGTACTGTTACTTGGTGAAGTACCAGGTACTTGAACTGCGTGATCATTAATTTCCGTTTGCGTTTGAAAAACGCCATCCTGTACAAAACCATAGAAAACATTAACGGGATATCCTTCTTGAATTCTGGATACATTATAATTCAATCCTAAGCTTCCAGTAATCAAAGGCACATCACCATTTAAATCAATTACTTTATTTTTGTTAGTTGATAAAACAAGATCGCTAGTCCATGAAAATTTATCTTTTACAATATTCTTGGTATTAATTACTAGCTCAATTCCCTTATTTTGGATTTTCCCTGCATTAATGTAAGGCACATAAATATCTGAATAACCAGATGTAACCGGAACTGCCTGTGGAACTAACATACCATTGGTGTTTTTTATGTAGCCATCCAAAACCACATTAATTCTATTGTCAAAAAAATTAGCGTCAATGCCCACATTGAATTGCTCCTGTTCCTCCCATTTCACATTAGAATTTGGTAAAACAGTTGGAATGGCAGCACTTACATAATTGCCATTAAAATTATATTTGTACGTATTGTAATTGGAAGAAAAAGAATAATTACCTATTTCCTGGTTCCCTGTAATTCCATAACCTACTCTTAATTTCAAATCATTAACAACTTTTGATTTAAAAAAACCTTCGTTTGAAATCCTCCATGCCAACGATCCTGATGGGAACGTACCATATTTATTTCCTTGTCCAAATCTCGAAGAACCGTCTCTTCTAATAGTTGCAGTTACATAATACTTACTTTTATAATCAAAATTTCCTCTTGCAAATGCAGAAAATATAGCCCATTCAGAACCACTTCCATGCAAAGTTGTTTGGTCAATTCCGTTGTTCAAAGTTTGAGTGCTTTCACTTGGAAAATTTTGAACTGAACCATTGATGTATTCAAATTTGTTTTCTTGGGCGCTTGTTCCAACTACCCCCGTAAGATTAATTCCATTTTCAAAATTTTTATGATAAGTCAATGTGTTGTCCCAAAGAAGAGTAACAGATTGGTTAGCCGATTCAAATAAATAGGCATTTTCACTTCCTTTGGTGTCCCATTGATATGATGGAGCCCATGTTCTATTCTTCCAAAAATTGGCCTCTCCCCCTAAAAGTGTCTTAAATTTTAGGTCCTTCAAAAAAGTAAGCTCTCCAAACACATTCCCTTGAAAATTATATCCTTTGGTGTCATTATCAACTATTGTGGCTTTACCGATCGGGTTATCTACATCACCAGAGTAAAGCGGCTGCCCAACAGGACCGGAAAAATCACCGTCTTCTCTATAAATAGGCTGTGTAGGTAAAGAGGATAAAGCATTTTGAATACTATAGTCCCCTTGCTTTTTCAAGTCATAATTTAATTTAATACTACTCCCAAACTTTATATTCTCAGAAATTTTAGTGTCGCTATTGAACTGAGCAATGTATCTTTTATAATTTGTGTTCAAAATGATACCTTTCTGATCAAAAACATTAAAGGAAGTATACACTTTAGATTGATCATTTCCTGACATATAGGATAATGTATAACTATTCTGAAATCCTGCATTGAAAAATGCATCAACCCAATCGGTTCCTTTGCCTAAAGAACTTGGGTTTTGAAAATTCGGATTAGGGGTTAACCCTGCATTGTGAAGAATTTCGTTGTGAAGACTCGCAAATTGGGACGCATTCAAAACTTGCAACATATCCGTAGCTTCAGATATACCAGAAGATACATCAAAAGTTACGGATGCTTTCCCCACAGTACCTCTTTTTGTGGTAATAATAATAACACCATTAGCCCCTCTCGAACCATAAATAGCAGTAGAAGAAGCATCTTTTAATACTTGCAGGCTCTCTACGTCATTCATATTTACCTGATTCAATCCACCATTTAAAGGCATTCCATCAACCACAATCAAGGGGTCATTGTTACCTATAGTTCCTGTACCGCGAATTCGAAATGTTGGATTACTTCCTGGCTGACCAGATGAAATAACCTGAACCCCAGCCGCGCGACCTTGAATGGCTTCTCCAATATTAGCTACGGGTTGTTTGGTTAAATCGGCCATTTTTACTGTGGATATTGATCCAGTGATGTCCTTCGACTTCATTTGGCCATACCCTATTACCACCACATTGTTCAGGGTTGTTGATTCAGGCTGCAATTTAATCTGCAATGAACTTCTTCCTTCCGTTTTTACTTCAGAAGATCTATACCCCATATAAGATACAATAAGAATACCGTCATTCCCAGGAACTGAAAGAGTAAAACCTCCATCGAAATCAGTAAAGGTATTTACATTAGTGTCTTTGAGTAAAACAGTCGCTCCCGGGAGTGGCTTACCGTTTTCATCCACCACTTTACCGGATAGTTTAATTTTTCCGTCCTGAGCCATCATTAGAAATGATGAAAAAAGAAAAATTAAGGGCAATAGAACATTTTTTGTCCTATCAAATGAAATAATTTTCATAATACATTAATTTTGAGTTAGGTTAAAATAGCATTTGATTGTGTTAATAGAGAACACATTCAGTACAAAAATGCATAAATAACCTAGTGGGAATACCGTTCAAAAAAAACGTATAGAAAAACATAGACTGTTTCTATCTACAAAAAACAACAATCTATTGATTTATAACTATTTAATGTTTTTTAGCTTAAAAATATCATATAGAAAAAAGGGCATTTTTTATAGCTTTAAAGTGGTGTTTTTGATTAATTTTTGATCAAAATCGTCCTTATTTATTACCGAATTGTTTCGGATTTTAGTTTTATATGCATAAATTGAATTTATGGAATACCCTAAAATCTGAGCTATAATTTCATTATGCGTAATTCCAAGTCGAATTAATGCATAAATTCTTAACTCTTTTGTCAAAAACTGTTCCTTGCTTAATTTAATTTTGTGCTCTTCTTTCATTAAGGAATTAAATTCTTCAATAAAATTTGGAAAAAGATTGATAAATGCCGTATCAAAATTTTCCAAAAGTTTTTCTTTTTCCCTTTTTAAATTATAATTGGAAATGCTACGTTTTACTTTTTCATAGTTTTCCTCTTCAACATGTTTTTTTACACTGGTCATAAAAGAATTAAACTTCTCAAAAATTCCGTCATACTGAGTAAAAAACAACCCCAAATATTCTTCCTTAATTTTATTTGCTTCCAAAAGCTGCTTATTTACTTGCTTTATTTCAACATTTTTAGATTTAATTTTCTCATTCACATTTCTTAATTCTATATTGGTACTTTCGAGATTTTGGTGCGCATTAGCAATAATTTTCTTTGCTCTGTTTAGTTTTCTATTTTGTCTGTAGATAATAAAAACCAAACAAATGGCAAGAACTAAAAAAATGCTCACAATAATATACTGCCAATAAATTCGTTGCTTTTCCTTCTCCACAATTTGAAGAATTTGCTCTTCAATAAGTGGCAAAATAGCGCCCACTTGTATTTTACGCTGTTGCGCACCATAAAAAATAGCATCTTCGTTGGCTTTTTTAATAAGTAAAGATGCATTTTGAAGATCTCCTTTTTTAAATAACAGTTCGGAAAGCTTAATAATAGCCAGCGATTCTTTAGTTGCCGTTTCAATATCAAAAATTACCGCCTTCTTAAAATGAAAAATGGCTTTGTCATCTTTTCCCAGTTTCTTATACAAATCCCCCAACATATAATGAACCAAGGCTTGATCATGGGGTATGTTCTTTTTCTTTAAAAGAATACTAAACTCGTCAACAGCTTCTTGTAACTGGTTATTCATGGATTTGTTAAATGCTTTTAAAAAGTAATGAAAAAAATAACCATCTTCGGTTAAAGAAAGTGCTTTTTCCCTGTACTCACGAGCAAGTTCAACATATTGCCTCTGAAAATAAGGAGTATTACTGTATTCGGCCATATCACCATAACAACGTCCTAATACTCCATAATAAAGACTACCATATGTTGGACCTCCAACACTAATTTTTAAAGGCTCTAAAAAATCCAAAGCTTCTTTATACATACCTGAAGACACACAAATATCTGCTAAATTTATATTGGCTGTGGCTATTAATGATTTATCCTTAATTTTTAGTGCTAGATTTTTAGATTGTATACCATAATAAAAAGCCGAATCTCGTTTAAAAAATTTAAATTGATAAAACATTTCTTCATTCAAACGATAACGAGCCAATAAGTCATTTTTTTCTGTTTTCTTTAAAAGATTTTTGACGCTGTCGATCTCAAATATTCTTCTCTGATCAAATTTTGAAGAATTCTTTATAATTTGATCTAAATTTTTAAAAATGTTTTTTGTTTGACTAATTCCCATTGTCGAGGTCAAAAAGCAAACAATTATTATTTTTTTTAATAGGTACGATTCTCTCATAGCTTTATTCAATTAACAGGTAAATTAAAAATGAAATCCATTTATACAAACTTTTGAAAAAAAATATAGCAACATTAAAGTACTATTTTCCTTTTAAATTCTAAAGCTTTATATTTATTAAACCAAAATTGACTTATGACAATTTTAGTAGTGAAAATGAAAAAAATTAAGTATATTGTATTTACAAAGACTCTTTCACAATTGGTTCTTTTAAAATACAATGTGATTCGGGATATGGAGCAATCACGTTCTTTTTTATTTTAAAATATCCTATTGCCTTGTCTGCATCATAAATCAAAAAGTAAAAAATGGTTCGAGATAAAGTTCCTCTTTAAATTCTGTTCTTATATAAAATTTGTCAAGATACCATGCTCCATCGTCAGACCATAAATAGTGATAGGTATCAATGTAGGTCTGTTTTGCAATCACAAATTGCAAATCAAGTTGACTAGTTAGGCATTCTTTTATAGTAATCAATATTCATTTTTTTTGTTCAGTTAGGTTAATCAGGGTGTAAATTTATAACAATACTATTTGTCAGCTAAATCAATTTATAATAAATGATTTCAAAAACCAATAAATTTATACGATGAATAAAATAGCGTTAACAACTATTTCCTTCTGCTCACCATCATTACGAGGCACGAAGCAACCTCACTATCATCTGCTTTTCTTCTTTACTCTTCCTTCTATCTTCTGCAACCTGCCCTCTCACCTCTTGCTTCTTGCTTTTTTCCTCTTTCCTCTTTCCGCTCACCTCTTTCCTCTCACCTCTTTCCTCTCACCTCTTGCTTCTTTCCTCTCACCTCTTTCCTCTTGCTTCTTTCCTCTTGCTTCTTCAACCTGCCTTCTACTATCTCCCTCTCCTTCCCTATTCAATTCCCGAATTGAACAACACACCTTTAGTTTCTATAAATAATCTAATATAATTTTGTTCATCTTCCAGAGGATACACTACTCCTATTACTGCAATCAGATGAACAGCCAAGTCCAACAAAAGATTAAAATTGCAACCTGCAACCTGCAATCTAAAAAAAATGGGGTCGACTGGTTTTGACAGCAAGTCGAATTGAAAAGTAAGCACGTCGAGAACTGGGATAATTCTCGTAAATAAAAGGCTCGTAAATAAAAGG
>NZ_JBFUBE010000033.1:0-26116 GCF_056405915.1 Flavobacterium sp. P1_E4 | reverse complement strand
CCCGTTGAGCAGTTGTCGCTTACCGAAGCGGTACCGAAGGCTGCTGTGATTTCTGCTGCTGTCGGATTACAAAGTACCGTGCCTGCCGGGGTCAAGGCGATCACCGGAAGTTCCGTGTCTCGGGTATAAGTTASCGTTTGTGAAGCCAAGCCTGTATTTCCGCAAGCATCGGTTACCGTCCAGTTTTTGGTGGTAGAGAAACTACAACCCGAGCCTGTTTCTGCTGCTTCGCTGCCAATAGCACTTAAGCCTGTTGAACAATTATCGCTTACCGAAGCGGTGCCGAAAGCTGCCGTTATTTCTGCTGCCGTTGGATTGCAAARTACTGTGCCTGCCGGGGTCAAGGTGATCACAGGAAACTCCGTGTCTCTAGTATAAGTTACCGTTTGCGAAGCCAAGCCTGTGTTCCCGCAAGCATCGGTTACCGTCCAGTTTTTGGTGGTAGAGAACGTACAACCCGAGCCTGTTTCTGCTGCTTCGGTACCGGTTGCTGTTAAGCCCGTTGAGCAGTTGTCGCTTACATTGGCGGTGCCGAAGGCTGCTGTGATTTCTGCTGCTGTCGGATTGCAAAGTACTGTGTCTGCCGGGGTCAAGGTGATCACTGGAAGCTCCGTGTCGTTACTCCAGCTATAGGTAACCGTTTTAATATCGGTATTTCCAGATCCATCAGTAGCAGTTACGGTGAAAATCTGTGATTTACTGCAGGAACCAATGATGGCTCCAGCAACTGCCGAGATGGTAACTGAACAGTTGTCAGTTGCACTTGATGCATCTACTACACTTGTTGTTGTCGGTAATGTTATTGGATTGCAGCCTAATGCTAAATCTGTTGTTGGAACGGTTAACAAAGGCTTTTCATTATCTGTCACAGTCACAGTCTGTGTACAGCTAGCGGTATTTCCCGAAACGTCAGTAACCGTCCAGGTAACGGTTGTTGTTCCAATAGAGAAATTGGCAGGGGCATTGTTGGTTACTGAAATTACACCACAATTGTCGGTTGTGGGTGCATTTCCCAACAAAACACCCGAAGCAGTACATAAACCCGCATCAGCCGAAACTGTAACATTGGCTGGGCAGCTGATAAGTGGAGCTACAGTATCGGCTTCCAGTGTTATTTCATTACTAATTGTTGGTTTAGGTGTTGCACAAGATTTTAACGAGTATGCGTTACACATCACTTTGTCCCCCACGGAAATGGAACGGGTAAAAACATTGTTGGCTGTTGTAGAAACAATAATGCTATTTACTTTCCATTCGTATAAGGTAAATGGTCCACCATTTATAGTGGTTGCCGTAAACGTTTTATTTGAAGGCGAAATACAAAGTGTGGTAGAAGATGTCGAAATGGAAACAGAGGCGATAACAATTTCATCGACCACAAAAACACTGTTTTGCCCAGTGACAGGAACTACACTGCATCCACCCTTTTCGATATTGGTTATTGTAACGACTGTATTACCAGAATTATTCAATGCTATTGTGTTAAAAGTTCCACTGCCACCACTGAATGTAACATTTTTGGTTTCAGTACCTGAATTTGCATCAGACAATATATAAGTTACATTATAATTCCCATCGGCAAGAGTTGTTGAAGAAATAGTTACCTGAGATACAAAACCTAAACAAGCGTCCGAAGCGCCTGTTGAAAAATTTGAAAGATTAGGAGAGAGGTTGACAGTTACAGTCCATATTCCGGATGAACTTGTAAATGCAGTATCACAAACTCCATCCTTTGCCAGACGGCGGTAATAGGTAGTTTGTGCTAATGTTTGAGTTGGCGCATAAGTAGCTCCAATAACTGACCCTGAACGGATGGGTGGTGGAGGTGAATTTGGATCAGTTGAACTATCTGAAATTGTTGTTACAGCTGTTGAAAATGTACTATCAGTACTGTATTGCCATTGATAGACAATGGAACCGCCACCACCGCTGGCATCGGTTACACTTCCAATTGTTAGGGTTGGAATATTCCCCGAACAAATCGTTTCTCCAGTATTTGAAATTTCTCCTGCTGTAAATGGAGGAACAACAGTAATATCCACCGTATTGTTTACTGTAATGTCACCTGCATCAATTTGTGTGATTGTTACTGTGGTGGTACCTGAAGAAGTTAACGAGCTTGTCGGAACTATAAAAGTACGTGTTCCTGCCGATGTTCCAGACATACCTATTGATTCGGTAGCTGTATTTGCTCCGCTTAAAGAATAGGTAACAGTATAAGAAACATTCGCAAGAAAACTATCAGAGGAAACGGTTATAGTTGAAGGTTTTCCCAAACAAACAGGAGTTATAGAAGCCAAGCCTTGTATTTGCCCCATTGCAGTTTGCTGAATCAGAAAAACCAACACAACAACAAGGTATAAAGCAAAATTATTTTTTAAGAAAAATATAAGTCGTTTCATAAGCTTTCCGGTTTTAAAGTGAATAGCTTATGAATCAAGATACTAAAACCACCAAAAACCAAAACTACCGGCAAAATTGCCCCGCGATGGTTTTCCAACAAAAGCAGGAATAAAGCAAAAGAAATATTCGCCACGATATGCAGCAAGGATTGGCAAACCAATGTTAATGGACTATATTTCTGTAACTTACCCAATTTTTTTTTAATTTAAAATATAAAATTCATAAAAGTCTGACAACAAAAATGACAACCGAACACCCGATTTGTTACCTGAATCCTTTTTGACGTGCCAATAGGTAAAATCGTCCAGTTCCTTTAAATTGACTCGGAAGGGTAACTGAATATCCTGTTTTGTCACTGTCAATTCGTGAGAGAGCCCCTGTCGTTTTATCTTCAATATAAAATTCCATTCCTTCAGGCAAATCAACTGTTTCAGCAGTAAACTGAACCAGTCCGCCTGCGGGATAGTCAAGTCCTAAAGGAATTCGGAAGGTTTCATAATCGTTAAGAGGAAGACATTGAACTGCAAAATCGACACCATTGTCATCGAGCAAATGAGTATAAAGATCAATTCCTTCATTCATTTTGAACATACCGGCATCGAAGGCTGGATCCAAATCCTTTTTCATTTCATTATTAAACGTTACAACCGTACTGCTTTTATTCTTATCATCTGTAACGGTTATCCTAATTGCAGGCCACGAATTGAAAGTCTGAGAAGCGATACCACCACTAACAGATGCGTGTTCTTGCATCAGGCTGTCAAAAATAACTGTTCCATTAGCTTTCGCCTTTACAACAAATCCCTGTCCCACTGCAATATTATCCTGATCCAGTTCGGTTTCTCCTCCAGGTGCTGGAAACGCATAACCGGCTTGTGTAATAACAACATAATGTCCCTGTGTGTGATCCCAAATGTAAACACCAGAAAAACTTGGATCCATTGATGACTGGTTTTTGGTAAGGAAGCCATCGTCACCTTTAATTTTTATTGCTGAAGTATAAGGATTGCCCAAAGCATTCCAAGCTAAGTTGTTTTTGGTGATTGGAACAAGGATTGTCCCAGTATTTATCGTTCCCGAGAAAGTTACATTACCAGCGGCAGTTTTTCTAATTGCATATCCTTTTCCAACTACCATCGGGTTGGTATTGGAGCTCTGTGTAAAAGGTTCCCATTTATTTGTTGATTCGTCTAATGGTGACAAATCATAATCGCCGAAAGTTGAATTATTCACTATCCCGTTATTGGTTACAAAGGTTCCCAATTGTTGACCGGAAACCGATGGCGAAATAATATGCCAATTTGCACTTGGAATAAATGCGCTTACTTCAACGCTTACAACGCTGCTTTGTGGCCCAAGAATTAAACTTCCAGTACTAGTTGCATCCGATTGAATAATCACTTTTCCCTGTGACCATCCTTGGAGGACTACTCCCATCAAAAAAATGAGTAGCAAATATTTTCTTATTTCTTTTTCCATTAGAATCTTCATCTTTTTATTTAGTGCTAAGTGCTTTTCCAGGAGGAATAATCAAATTACCTATTGAGGGATCAATAATCAGTTTGCCACATTTGGCTGGAAAAACCAAGGGAAAATCAACCGTTGAAGTTCCCTGAAGGGTCACCTGCACATTTGATCCCGGCGAACCATTGCTCCAATTGGTTTGTCCGGGTTTGTTCCCTTCACTCCAATTGCCTGTTCCTGTCCAGGTGGTCGACTGAATCAGGTTCTGAAACAAGCCGTTTGTTCCGGGAGATCCCAGATCCGTTTGAGTGCTATTACTGTACCCTTTCTCTCGTATTAATGATGGAATCCAGTTATGTCCGTCATTGTTATCGGCAGTTAACGACTCAGCAATAAAGATCAACGATTGACCAGTCCTGATTCCCCAAACAGCAGTTTCGCTCCAATCAATAAAATCCATTTCTGTTTGATTATCGGTTCTAATTCTTAGGTAATCGTCAGTGTTACTCAAGAAAATTTTATCATAGACATAATCAACGGGTACACCTCCATTGGTTACACCATCTGCGTTTAACCCGAGTACCAGAAAACCTTTTGCGGGAATAATTAGTTGGGGATTACTAAAAATAGTATGTTTTACATTGGTTACACCATCGGAGCTTTCAATTACCCAACCATCTAAATTTATGGGTGCATTGGTCGTATTGAAAATTTCGAACCATTCGCCATAAGAATCGGATGCACTGCCCGGTGCTGCCATAAATTCGGTAATAATTACATCACCTGGCTGGGCACTACTTCCTGCAGTTGTGGTTGCAGAGACAGTTGGTGGAGAACCGTCTGTTTTAAAATTGATTAAATCCCCCGAATTGGAATAGGAGTATATTCTAAAGTAATAGGTCGTATTGGGGAGCAAACCTGTCCAAGGAACATTTTCAAAACCTCCGTGAAAGATGTTTATACTGCCTTCGCCGTCACTCAAATCCACATCTGGATCAACCGAAACTCCATCGACAGGCGCCGTAAAAACACCCGTTGTATTCACTTGTAAGTGATAACCAAAAGGTAAATTAGTGCCAACTGCATCAACCCAGGTTGTAACGATGGTGGAACCATTTGGTGCAGTTGCTGTAAAAGCTGTGGGATAATTAGTTGGTTCTGGATAAATAACGGTCGAGCTGGTAATGTTTATTTTATCTACCCTCCAGGTGCGGTATTCGTAATTCGGGTTGGTGTATTTAAATGCCAGGTAAACTGTGCCGGACAGAAAAGAAGGAAGTTCAATCAATTCGGAATAATACCATTGTTGTTTCTTTGTTGGCTTCTGGAAATCTAGAGTCGTCCAGGTAAATCCTTCGGGACTTCCAGTTCCGGGATAATCAGTCGAATATACTAAATCAAATGTACCTACGCCATCGATTCCAAAATTATAATAGGTCTCAAAATCTATAAATTCGGCTTGAGCGGTACTTAACACAACACCTGGCAAAATAAGCCAGTCTTCCTCTTCTTCGCCAGTGTTATATCCAGAACCTTCCGCAAATTGATCATTTTTTTCTGAGCTCCAATACCAGCTTTTTTTGGAACCTTTCACGCTGATTGGGTAGCAATCACTCAAGTTGGTATCGAAAGATTGGGAATAGGGCAAAGTGGTAGTAACCGCATTGCGGATATTTAGTGAATATTCATTTGAAATTCTAGTAGCAGACGCATTATCGCTCGCTTCAATCGCAAAAAACACCGGACTGTTATTAATGAAGGTATTCGCAGGAATGGTATAGGTATATTGATTCCCCGAACTATTAGTCATAAGTGGAGTTGCAGTATACAAACCCGTACTGGTTCCGTATTTGAGTATCACCGATGAAACGGTTCCATTTACATCGCTTACATTGGCTGTAACCGTAATCGCATCGCTGGTGGTTGGGTAAGGTGTGTACACAACATTTTCAATCAATGGAGCCGGATTTGCAACAGTTGAGACAGCAACATTAATATCATCAAGGGCAATTTCATCACGGGATTCGGTTGTTAAGGCATTCAAATCGTCGGTTGTCCAGCGCAAATAAATAAAGCCATTATTCGGAACCGCCAAATCATTAATAACTGTCCCAATTAAACTTGACTCCCATTTTGCACCACCTTGGAAAGGATCCGCAACAAATACGGCAGGTGAACTGTAGTTAAGCACCGATACATCGACAAAAGTGATATTATCGTATGAATAGGCAAAACTGAGTTTGGTAGAATAATCGAAATCATTAAAATTCCAGATCTTAAACGCCAAATTGATTGCTTCAATATATTGACCTGTTGTATTTTCTATTTTTAAAGTAATTGATCCCGGTGTAAAATCATTCTGAGTGGGCTGAAAACCAAGCGCGTAATTTGTGGTATTGTTTTTTTCGTCAACATCAAAGGCATAAAAACCGCCATCCACTACCCCTCCTACACTTATTCCCTTTGCAAAAACACCCGATGTTTTTGTCTCACCAAAATCAGAATTCCCTTCGGACATACCAGTGGTTGCCCAAGCGTTCGAACTTAATTGTCCTGCGACTGGACTTGGACTGAAACCTGTACCCTGAAAAGCACCATTGTTAACCCCAGCCATATTGCCATCAAAAGTGATAAGATAATTTGTTCCGGCTGAAGCTATTTGCAATTGAGCTTGTGTTCGTAAACCCGAAATACAGATCAGAATAATTAATAAGTATTGCTTTTTCATTGTGACTACGGTTAATAATAAACAAATCTGCTCCTAAAAATAAGTAATAAAATCGCACATAACATTCCCTCTTCGAATTATTCGGCCAAATGCATTATAAATTTAATAGTAAAAAAAAAAGACAAGGCACTATCCTACCTAAGTCAAAAGCATTAAAATTATTTTATACATTTTTCACATGAATTAACTTATCAGTACACCTTTATGATTGGGGTCCAAATTAAGATTCGTTTCATATTTTACTAATCTAATACCGTAAGATATTTCAAAAATAGTCTGATGAAAATTTGATTAAAACACATACAAGTATAGTAAATCTAAGTTAATCATTTTTATTAATTTTCAACCTATTATAAGCAAATACCCCTAAGAAACGCTCATTTTTTTTTATCATAAATCCATATACTTTATAACAAATAAACCCGTTGGGTGAAATTCAATTAAAAAATGAAACACATAGATACATAGATTTAATATCAAATCATTTTAAGAGCGAATAGAAATAGCACTATTTTTCACATAGATTGACTATCTGAATAGTAAAACATATATCAAGTACTTTTAAAAACTATAAATTCTATGTTTCTATGTGTTTAAAAATAATTGCACCCAACGGGTAGGAACTATTTACAGTTTAACAAGATTCTGCATTCCAATTAAAAAAAATAATGAAGTTTATTTGTTTTTATTTTGCGATGTTTTGTTCTGATATGTATCATTAGATTTCCCATATAATTCAGCAAACTGCATTTCATATTTTATTCTGAGCATCAGCTAAATAAAAATTGCTTTCAAAAAAAAGTTAAATTTTAAAAAAAACTATAAACCAAAAGTATTTGTTTCTATATATTTGCTTCTTTAGTACCACGAAAATGAATTATACAAAAAAGGCAATTATACTAAATTTACTGCTCCTAAACGTAATAGTGAGCTCATGTAAAAACGACACTAAACACGCAGAAAAAGCGGAATTAAAAGATGCCGATCTTCCCAAAAATGTATTGCCAAAAATGACCCCTTTGGTTAATGAACCAAAACTTACTGCTGATTATATAGCCGAAAAATATAGAAAGATAGATTCTTTTTACAATAGAAACTGGCCTAATAATAGTATGAATGGAGGTTTTCTTGTTGCCAAAAACGGTCAGATTATCTATGAAAAATATGAAGGTTATGCCAACCTGAGAGATAAAACACCGATAACGAGTACTACCCCTATTCATATTGCATCGGTAAGTAAGGTGCTTACTGCAACTGCAGTTTTGAAATTGGTCAACGCCAAAAGAATTGACTTGGATCAAAAAGTTACTGATTTTCTTAAAGAGTTTCCCTATCCAGATGTTACAATTAGAATGTTACTTGACCATAGAAGTGGAATGCGCAGTTATGCCTATTTTACGGATCGCGATAAAAGTGTTTGGGACAGGCACAATACACTCACCAACCAAGACATATTGACCATTATGGGAACCAAAAATATTGGATTGGAACAAAGAACAGGTACCCGATTTGCCTATTGCAATACCAATTATGCGATGTTGGCTTTGATTATCGAAAAAGTAACCAAAATGTCCTATAGAGATGCAATGGCTCAAATCATTTTCAAACCACTCGGTATGACCAATACTTTTGTACTGGATTTTGACAAAGACAAACATAATGTGGCTCCATCCTATAAAGCTAACAGGGTAGAAATTGGAATTGATTACCTTGACAAGATTTATGGGGACAAGAACATCTACTCCACTCCAAGAGATTTATTGAAATTTGACAGAGCTAGAAACTCTCCATCCTTTTTGGAACCAGCTTTGTTAGCACAAGTGTACACAGGCTACAGTAACGAAAGAAAAGGAACCAAGAATTACGGATTGGGTATTCGAATGATCAATTGGGAAAATGGCAAGAATTTCTATTTTCACAACGGTTGGTGGCATGGTTTTACCTCTTCCTATATCCCTCTGAAAGACGAAAATGTAACTATAATCGCTTTGTCAAATAAATTCAGCAGAAATACTTATGCGGTTCGAAAACTCTCTGTGATATTTGGTGATTATCCTTTTAAAGTGGCAGATGAATAGATTACAGAAGGCAGAATTCAGATATTAGAATATAGATTTTAGAAAATAGAAATTAGATTTTTGATTTGGTATTAATATTGACATCGATATTGAAATCACCATTGATATTGCCAATAAATTAATCTATCTTTGCAGAAGATTTGAAATTGCAACCTGCAATCTAAAATAAAATGGGGTCGACTGGTTTTGACAGCAAGTCGAATTGAAAAGTAAGCACGTCGAGAACTGGGAYAATTCTCGTWAATAAAAGGTCTCAAACATTTTACACGGCGAAGGAAACTACGCTCTTGCTGCATAATCTGAATCATAGTAAGATTAGCCTCGTCCTACCAGGTAGGAAAGCAGGATTTACCTCGAAAGCTTTGGTTTATAGCGGTCGATAAAGGTAAATCGTAAATTTAAACCTAGATTTCCATATGCTTCGGGTGGATTTYGAAATTAAAGAAGCTAAGCAAAGAGCGGTTGTTCCTGACCTAACTCCAAGTCGAAAATCTATTCAGGAAATAAGCGTGTAGAAAGCTCTTTGGTTGCTTGTTTGGACCCGGGTTCGATTCCCGGCGATTCCACAAAAAGGGGATGTGTTTAACACATCCCCTTTTTATTTAAATTCCTATAAATATTTTTTTAAAGAACCAAAATCTGTGCTTTAGGTTCCATTATCATTTAAACATGATTTCTTTACAAAAAAACATAATTAATAAAAGGAACATTGGGAATAGAACATATTAAACAACTGAAAACAAATAATTAATCCGTGAATTTTTTAAACAATTCAGATAGTTCGATAACATTGGTCACGTGAACCTTTTTAAAAACATTTAATTTATGGGTACTCACGGTCGTCATTTTTATATCCAACTCATTGGCTATCTCTAGGTTTCCATACCCTCTTGCAAGAAGTTCAACAATTTCCAATTCACGATGGGTAAGATCTCCCAAAGGATTACTGCTTTCTTTTCTTTGTTGTGAAAATGCTATAAATTTATTGAGTATGTCATTTGAAATAAATTTTCCTTTTTCCAAAACCGTCTTTACGGCTTTAACAATAGTCTCGCTATCACTCAATTTATTCAAATAACCATTTGCTCCAGCCTGGATATAACGAAAAGCATAAATTTCTTCCTCATGGGCAGAAAAAATTAATATTTTGACATCTTTTTGCAACTCTCGCAAGTCATCAACCATATAGCATTTTTTCCCCCCAGGCAAATTGATATCCAATATCACTAAATCGAAACTAACCTTGCCACATTCAACAAGTGCTTCCTGAAAATCATTGGCCTCAAAAATTTGAACGTTATCTATTTCATTTTCCAATAAAAGTGACATTCCGGACCTTACAATAAAATGATCATCTACAATAAGTATTTTTTTTATCATAAGTAAATTAGTTTTTAAAATCCATCACAACCAAACAACTAAGTCATCAACTTAATTTATCTCGCATACATTTGTTTCTTTCTCAAGTAGAGTTTAGAATAACTTCTCATCAAACATATAAAGAAGAACTGAATTCAAGATATGGTAAAAACAACCTTTAACAAAGAAGGTTGTTTTTAAGTAAAACATGTTAAAATTGAAAAGGCGTTTTTAAATAAATCCTTGTTTGATAGCTTCTTTCACTAGACTTGAGTCGTCTTTTGCCTCAAAAGCTTTTTTCATTCGGACAATGCGTTTTTGGATAGCACTCGTTGTCAGACAGATAACACCTTCCAACTCTTTTATTTTAAATCCTTTAGATAAATAGAACAAAATTTGACGATTGTAATCTTCAACCATCAGCTCTTTTTTCCATATTTCATTAATGCAGTTTTTTACCATTGCACTTTGGTATGTATTGCCTTCCATAATTTCTATCACGGCTTCCTGCAATTTATTAGGTGTAATATCATTTTTTATAATAAGTCCATCTGGTCGAACTTTCTTATAGATTCCATAAACAATGATAATTTCGGTATGTGCAGTGATCATAATAATTTTACAACTAGGCATCAATTCTCTAATAAAAACAGCCAAATCGCCCCCCGTTAAAATAGATTTCTCTTCATAACCAGGTAAACCTTTATCAATGATAGCTATATCGAATAACTCATTAGCGTCAGAATTTCTTATTAGAGAGGAATACGCTTCCTCACAGTTATAGGCTTTTGAGAAAATGGGTGATTTTAATCCAAAAGGAGCTTCTGAAAGGGCATTAACATAGCCTTCCACAGTCATCGGATGATCATCCACTACAAGTACATTCATTCAAAAAGTTTTTAACTTTAATAAAAAAAACAGTTTTATGCAACAAAAAATAAGTACTTATCCGGCTTGCTGCATTCCTCTTACTAGCTGAAATAATCGACTAACAGCAATAATTATAACTATTGATAAATATTTTCTTAATTATTTCATATTAAAATCAACAAAGATAGTCAAACGGTTATTAATCAAATAATAAAAACAAAACCACAACTGATAATTGTTCAAATCTTACCAAATCAAAGCAAATACAACTTTTTTCAAACTATAACCAGTCATTCCTTTGATTTTAAATACATAATTTTGCAAATAATCCAAAATTTATCAAAATTGAAAATAAAGCAAAATATAATATGCCTCCTTGCCATCTTAATACTTACAACAGGCTGTCAAAAAAAAGCAGATGCTGGCTATAAAACAAGAGTAGTCAGTTTCTTAAATGGTATGGATACTTTAAATATAAAAGCTTGTGATAAGATAAAGGCATTAGATACGCTCAATCATAATTTATTAAAGCACAAAAATGATTCTATCAACAGAAACTTACTCTTTAAAGTTGCCAATAAATATTATGGGTTAGGAGACCTGGAAAAATACAAAACAACAACAATAGAAATATTTGATTTGGCAAGCTTAAAAAAAGACACTGCCCACATTGCTAAATCATTATATTATATCGGAGATTATCATAATCAAAAGTCACAGTATGATAGTGCATTTAGTTACTACAACAAATCAGAAAAATTATTTAATGCTATAAATGATTCATTGATGTTGGGTGCGACAGCGCTTTCTAAAGCATCTGCACTTTCAGTTACGGGAAATTACGCTGAAACTGAAACACAATCTATCAAGGCATTACGGATATTTTCTAAAATCAAAAGAAATAATTTAATGTATTATAATTGCTATAATCTACTAGCTATTTCTTTGAAAGAATTAAATAACTATCAAAAATCGCTGCATTATTATAATTTGACTTTATACCAATTGGATATTCTGGAAAAAGAAAATTATCCCGCGGATAGAATATTAAGTTATAGAATATCCTGTTACAACAATATTGGAAGGGTCTATGAAAAAATGGGGAAGTATAGTGAAGCTATACGTTTCTACAACAAAGGTTTACAAACAAAAAATTTAAAAAAAGAAAACCCAAAATATTACGCGATGCTATTGGATAATCTTGCCTATTCGAAGATGAAATCGGGTAATTACGATGGTGTAGATGAAATCTTAATCAAATCACTAAGAATAAGTGACAGTCTTGGGATAAAACCGTTTATAGTATCTAGTAAAATTAATATTGGGGACTATTTTCTTTTCAAAAAAGATACAATAAATGCTTTGGCCAATATAAAAGCAGGATTTGATTTGTCCCGAAAAATAGAATACAGCGAATTAACACTTAAATCGCTGAAATTATTGATGGAGAATGATACCAAAAATAAAACCTACTACACTAACGAATACCTAAGAATAAACGACAGTTTACAAAAAGTCGAAAGAATTACCAGAAATAAATTTGCTCGAATAGCCTATGAAACAGATTTAGTTGAAGAAAAAAATCAAGTATTATTGAAGCGAAATAAATTTATTATCATTTTAATATCACTAATAACATTATCTTTCTTCGTTTTTTTAAACATATACCGTCTTAAATCCAAAAACATAAAGCTCCTTTTTATCCAAAAACAACAAGAAGCTAACGAGAAAATATACCAATTGATGCTAAAACATCAATCGGAAACAGAACAAGCTCGTAATGAAGAAAGGAATCGTATTGCGATGGAGTTACACGATGGCATAGTAAATAGTGTTTTTACAACTCGGTTTAATTTAATTCAATTGGATTCAATCCAAACAGATAAAAAAGAACTACTGGTAAAAGAGCTTGAAAAAACAGAGAATGAAATCAGAAGAATTTCGCATGATTTAACTCAAAACCTACTTTTTGAAGACAAAAGTTTCCCCGAAATAATTACAAATCTTGTTGAATCCCAACAAAACCAATACAGCACAAAATTTGACATATCAGTAGATAAGTATATCGATTGGTCTACTGTTTCAAGTTCTAATAAAATACATGTTTATCGCATTATTCAAGAAGCAATACAGAATAGTAATAAATACTCCAAGGCAGAAAGATGTTATATAATGCTTTTAAAAACAGGAGATAAAATAACCATTCGCATCTGGGATAACGGAATTGGATTTAACGTGGGAAAGGTAAAACAAGGTATTGGATTGAGAAATATAAAAGAAAGAACAAAGACATTAAACGGAGAATTGAAAATAACATCCAAAATAGGAAATGGTACTACTATAGAAGTTATCTTCTAATGATTTTTTTTATAATTTATATATAATACTTTTTAAAATACATTCATCCTTAATTAATTTTTATCCAAAAATATTGACATTGATGGTAGATTAATTTAACAAAACTTACTCAAAAAACACATGCTTTGTTAAATGTCATTGCTGAAGTTTCATTATTATTCTTCTAGTTGCTACTTTCGCACGATTAGATGTAAAATCATTTGTAAATAAAATACTCTGGTGGTTACAATTATTCCTGTATTCATCTACAATGAATTCCCAAAACAGAATAGTTCACAAAATCAAAGTTTTATTAAATTTTTTGATAAAGCAGCTAATACATATTATAAATCACTTGGTGTTTGTAAAACAAAAAAAAAGTTAAATGAATTTCGGAAAATTAGAAAAAACTGGTTTAGAAACTGCTTTAGTCTTCAACAAAAATGGAGATGTTGTTGATTCTTTTAAAATAGAATTTGCAATAAATATAGCCGCAATGTCTAATGTCATTTTTACAATGTGTAAAGAAATGTTAGAGGATATGCAATTTAGCGATTTGAAACAAATTATTCTAAAAACGGATTCGGGATTATTAGTTGGAAATAAATTAAATGAAGATTTATTTTTAATTACAACTACAAGTGATATTTCTAAATTAGGTTTACTTCTTAAAGTAGTCGACAGTTTAGTTCTTAAATTTTAACCTATAAATATATATACTATGTCAGATTTTTTAAAACAATTCGGAGAAAACCTAAAAGACAATATGCCAGGTTTTATTGCTGTTGCAATTGCTGAAATCAAGAGCGGAATTTCTTATTATTCATTGACAACTGTAGATTCTTTTGATCCGGAATTAGCATCGGCTTTTAATTTAGAAGTTGTAAAATCAAAAATGAATGTTATTGCCTCTTTAGGATTAAATGAGAAAATTGATGATATTATTTTTACTCTTTCTTCACAAATTCATATTGTGGATGTTTCCGATAATGGAGAATACTTAATTTACTTAGCGGTAGATTCTACAAAAGGAAATATTGGAATGACTAAAGCTATGCTTAATCGTTATAAAAAAGATATCGAATCTAAAATTTAATTTTTATGTTATAAAATTACATTTAAATGAGAATTTTATTCAAATTAAATTCTTGTCAATTTGATAAATTAAACATTCTAATTTAGAGAATTTTCTCTATCAAAGGAAGGCCTTAAGCATTTATGTTTTAAGGCTTTTTTTTGTGCCCCTTTTGTGAATTGTAATATGGAAAAGCATTTTCATTGCAAATACTAAAAAGATAATTTATATTATGGGAAGTAAAAATTGTTATATTGATTGGGATTCCGCTCAGTAAACTAAAATTGGTTAAATGTTTTTTTTTTGATCATAAAGTTCTTTTTTTAGTATAATGTCCACATTTTGTCTTGCGTAAAATGTAGTTTTATAGGGATTACAAATTGGTTAATTTAAGTTCATAAGAATAATAATTTGCAATAAAATTTTGACGAATAAAACCCAAGTCTTCATATAGTTTGTGAGCGGCATAATTCTCGATATCTGTATTTAATGATAGGTGTTCTACTCTAGTTTTTCTACCATAGTCAATACATTTAAGCATAATTTGTTTCCCAATTTTCTCTCTTCGAAATGCAGGCTTGACATACAAGTAAGAAATATGCCAGTTGTATCTAGTCATAGATAATGGATTTACTTTATAATATAAAAGCATAAAGGCAATGGGTGTGCCTCCATCTTTTTTTGCGAAAATTTTAGCTTTATTTCTGTCTAATTTATGTTTTATGAAAGCTATTGCATTTTCTGTATTTAACAGACTTTCGTCTATTAATTTAGATTCATAGATAATGTCTATAACAGAATAAAAATCTTTAGACCTAATCTCTTCGATTTCTTCTAAGTCAACCATGATTATAATTTATTTAAGTAAATTAATTAATACATTATTATTGCATTAAATAAATATAAAAGCAAAGGGAACAAATTTCTATAAACGCTAAAAAATAAATATTTTGGCCATTTATAGGAAAAATATAATACTAAGTTTTTATTAATCGCTCCTATCCGAAAGTTTAAACAAATCTTCGAAAAGCAGTATTCAACCCATATAAACTGGGTTTTGTTTTTAAATTAAGATAAAAATAAGTCCGAGTTGAATTGTAATTTCGGTTCTGATCTTATTTTTTGGTTTCATTTCCTCTTGGTTGCGTAGATAATCTAAACTAAGGTAATAGACTAGGTAAATCCTGATTTTTTTCAACCAAATTAGAGAATGATTTTGTTCTGTTTATCAATTCGAGCAATAAATAACCAATCAATGCATTCTGGATAAGCAAATAGAAAAACATTTATAAAAAATTACAAGCGTTTGATTAAATAGTAATTGGTAAATAATCTGAATTGATTAGATAGAACAAACTGAAAATGAATTATTTTTCAGAACCAAATAATGTATTGATAAGTAATAAGATCTATCGAAATAGTGTAAAAACTATTTTTTTTAAGAAAAAAATGACTCTTTAATTTTGAGTTCAATATTTCTCTTTTCATTCTTTAGCATTATCGATAACCAATAACATAAAATTAAAGCAGCCGTGCCGAGTGTTCCCATAAAAAGCCAATTTGCTTGATAGGAGTAAGTTTCAATAATTGCCATACTCGTTTTCGCACTTAAGATATGGGCAAAACTATAACTCATTGTAAATATTGCTATATATCTTCCTTTGATACTTATGTGAACTCTGCTCATGGCGAATGAATTAGCAAAAGGAAAAGTAAGCATTACTCCAATTGACATGAAACATGCCATAAGAATTAAAACGCCACTCCAACCGCTAAGAAGCATTAATAATAAGCTCACAGACATCGATAGGATCCCTAAGGAAATTACTTTAATTCTGTCTATATTTTTCTCTTCGACAAGTCTAACTATTGGAAGTTCAAAAATAATCAAAATCAAACCGCTAAAGCTCAGCAATAAACCAGTTTCAAATTCGGTAAAGTTAAATTGCTCTTTATAATATAATGGCAACGTTGTGAACATTTGAAAAAATAGTATTCCAGTTATCATTGTAATAACTAAATGCAATAAAAAAGGTTTGTCGCTGAAAATAATTTTATTTGAATTAGTGTCGCTTTTTATTTTTTTAATTTTAAAAGGTAATTTCTTCTCTTTTACCATTATCGTAAAAATTAAAATTGCAAGTATACATGTTAAACCATCAACCCAGAATAATCCACTGTAGCCAATATTCATAATTATCAATCCTCCTAAAACAGGACCTATTAAAAACCCAGTATTTATTGCAATTCTGGTTAATGTTAATGCGCGGGTTCTTGTTTCCTTGCTTTCATAAGTATCCAAGGCCAATAGCATTGCAGGTCGATACATATCGGCAATCGAGGTCAAAATTAAAATCCCTATACAAAGGCTTTCAAATGAAGTCAGATATTGTAGAATAATAAAAACTATTCCACTCATAAATAAACTAAAAACCATCACTTTATAAAATCCAATTTTATCTGAAAGTTTACCGCTTAACCAAGAACCAATTAAAGAGCCAGCTCCAAAGAAAAACATTATCCATCCAATTTGGCTATATGAAAAGGATAGATTTTCCTTCATGTATTTTGAAAGAAAGGGGATTACCATCGTGCCCGCACGATTTAGGAAAGTAATGAAAGTTAGAATCCAGATTTCCTTGCTGAATCCTTTAAAATTTGTTAGGTAGTTTTTTATCATTTTTTTAGTAGAGATTAAGGGCTTAATAATGTTTATAAATTATTTAATAGTATGGCAGATTTGGGCAAATCCTTTTATTCTTTTTGAGTCCAATATATTCCATTTACTTAAACTAATTTTAAGAAATTAAATTTTCGAATATATTTAGAGTTATTCTTGAGGTAATAAAATGATTTTTTTTTGTGAAATCACAGATGACTTTTTTGAATATAAAAAAAGAGAATTATAAAGACTCGTTACCCAAAAACAGTAAAGAATATTTAATTACCGGAGTCACATGGTTATAATATTATCATCACTATCAAGAGCGGTTTATTCATAAATGATTTTTGAGATTAATCATTCGAAAGTAATAACTTGAACAATAATAATGACACCCCATTAATGACATTTAACAAAGTATGCCCATTTTAAGTAAGTTTTGTTAAATTTTAGATCTTATAAAAATCTAGTAATTAAATAAGGATATAAATCTATTCTAAAAAAGTATTTTTGTGTAAAAAAATAGGCATTCCTTATAAAATCACATATATGAAAGATACAAGAAAAACAAAACTGTTAAAATCTACATTAAATAAAAAATTAGAAGACTTTAGAAAATTCAGAATTTCTAATATCCAAGAAAATGCAACAATAACTAATAATGAAGAAGTAACGATAACTACTAATAATGAAAAAACAAAGTCAAAAAGTTTCCTTTCAAAACTTTTAAAAAAATAAAAACCTTAAAAAGTGAAAACATATTTAAACAGTAAAAAACTATTTCAAAAAATCAGCATATTCTTTTGCTAAATTCCTTAACGCAAATTGGTTTACTTAAAAAATCCGTGACATAAATATTACCTTTGAGGTGTTTGATTTCATCACTATCTAATGACGAGGAAACCATAAAAATTTGAGTTTCTCTTTTTAGTTCATCTTCTAATTTTTCATATTCAAGCAAAAATTGGATTCCATTCATTATAGGCATCTGGATGTCCAATATAATAATTAAAGACTCATTAATTTTTTTTCTATTATCACATACCCATCTAATTCCTTCTTTGCCATTGTTGGCTATATTAATATCGGATATGTCGAGCATTTTCTTGAATAATTGTCTTGTAATAAACTGATCAATTTGATTGTCTTCTATTACCAAAAAAGCATACTTAGTTTCCATATAGATATAGATTAGGTATTGTTACTGTGAATTTGCTTCCTACGTTACTCTCTGAAAATACTGCAATACTTCCATTTAGTTTATCTAAAGTCTCTTTTACTATATAAAGGCCTAAACCAGAACCTTTATTACTGTTAATCACAAAAAACATATCAAAAATATGATCTTTATATTCTTCTTGAATCCCAATTCCGTTGTCTATAACTTCAATTTTATGAAATATCCCGGAATTATATGTTCTGATAGATATTGTCATTTCTTTTTTGTTTTCGTCAACATATTTTATCGCATTTGAAAGTAAATTATTTAAAATAATTTTCAGCCTTAAACTATCACTTTGAATTTCATCTATTGATAAATCTTTGGTAATAATAATCTTGTCTGCGTTCTTATTGTAATTATGTTGTTTGATTGCATCATCTATTAGCTTGTTAAGACTTACTGACCTTAGAAGTATTTGTATTCTCTTATTTTTTGAATAATCTATAATATCGCTTATAAATTGATCTTGCCTATTAAGACTTTTAGACATTAACTTCAAGTAATAACCAATTTGTTCTAAATCATCTTCCAATTTTGCTAATTGAATCAAACCCTTCATAGAAGTAATAGGAGATCTCAAATCATGCGAAACACTGTAAACAAAATTATCGAGCTCACCATTAAGCATAATCAGGTTTTCGTTTTTAATCTCAATTTCTTTTTTTGAGGCAATAAGTCTATTAATCATTATGGAATAATAATAACAAACGCTACTTATGATAATCAAAATAAAAAAGATATTTATATAGATTAGTAAGTCTTTAATAGTATGCGTTCCTTCTCCAAGCGTATTCGAAAAATTGCGTTCATTTATGGTTAATTTGTTACTGAGAATACTAATCTCGAGAAGCATTTTTTGTTTGGTTTCAGAATCAAACTTTAAAGCTTTAAATTTCCGATTGGCATCATTGCCAATCATTGATAACTGATTAATAAAAATGTCCCCTTTCTCCCATTCCTTAATAGCTTTTGCCATAAAAGAAACGTTTTTAAAATTTTTAAACATCCAAATGACATCATCCAAGTCTTCTTTTTTATTTCGACCTGCCAAAAATCCATTTCTAATGATAGTATCATCAGCATGATTTAAAAGAGCAACTCGTGCAATACCATCGCCTTGAGGAACTTTTATTTCTTCTTTATATAATTTCCATTCTCTTTTGTCTTGTGTGTATATATAAATTATGAGGTGCCTAACGGCATCTTTCTGTGCTTTTGAATAATGAGATTCTCCATTGACATATGCTCTGCTGGCTGATAAAATTTTAATTGTAAAAAAATTAATTACAATTAACAAAGCACAGGAAAGAAACACTATTATCAATAGTATGAAAAGATTTGAAGACCGAAGTTTTTTAAAAAAAATGAGTTGTGGCATATTTTTTTATTTAAATCTCAGAAATTAAAATAAACGCCCTTTATAAAATGTTCAATTTTTATATTACTAAAAATTAAACTTTTTTTATGGAAGAAGCCTTGTAAATTTTATTACTTCACTATAATAAATTCACTTCTTCTGTTCGCTTGATGTTCAGATTCTGAACATTTTACGCCATCCGAACATTTATTTAGTAATTGGGATTCTCCATATCCTTTTGCTGTTAAACGGGTTTTGTCAATTCCGTTTTTTACAAGCCATGCCATAGTCGATTTGGCTCTTCTATCAGACAGTTTTTTATTATAATCAGCACTATTTCTGCTATCGGTATGAGATCGGATATCAACTTTTATGTTTGGATTTTGTTGCATTACATCCAAAATTTTAGCCAATTCTACTGCAGCATCTGGTCTAATATTGGATTTATTCAAATCAAATAAAATTGTTTTTAATTCTAATACTATTGCTAAATCATCACCAACTTTCAATTCCTTAATAGCTTTATCCAACATCAATGGCACAAACGTTGTCCCGGATTCATCTGCAATCGCTACAGGTACTTCAATTGTATTGTATACTTCTTTTTCAGTTTTAATGTAATATTTAGTATTACATCCAACTGCTCCAAAATCAAATTCTCCCTTACTATCGGCCATGACTACTTTTAGCATTTTATATTCACTGTCAAACAAAGTTACTTTTGCCCCATCAAGTGATATCCCTGTTATTTTATCTGTTACTTTTCCAGCTAAAAATTGCTCGCAGGGATACTGAATTTTTTTAAGCTCTTTAAACTTATAAATATCATCATTCCCTACTCCCCCATCCCTATTGGAAGTAAAATAACCAAGTCGTGTAACTGAATTAATCACGAAACCAAAATCATCTTTGGAACTATTCAATGTTTCTCCAACATTTAATACTTTTTTATACCATTTGTCATTTTCTACTTTATAAACAAATACATCTAGCCCTCCTAATCCCGGATGCCCATCTGAAGCAAAATAAAGCTCATTGTCTTCTGTGATGAATGGAAATGTTTCTCTGCCTTCTGTATTAATAATATCGCCTAGATTTTCAGGCATTCCAAAACTCCCATCAAAATTAATGGCAACTTTAAAAATATCCGATTGCCCTAATGTCCCAGGCATATCAGATGCAAAATATAAATATTTCTCATCAGGGCTTAAAGCAGGATGTGCTACATTGTAATTATCACTATTAAACGGTAATTCCGTTATATTGTCCCAAGCTCCTTTCGTTAACGTTGCTCTATATATTTTCAATAATATTGTTCCATTTTTATCTTTTCCTTTTTTCTCTAAATAATTATTTCTGGTAAAATAAACGGTTTCTCCATTTTTTGTAAAAACAGCCGTTGATTCATTGTATTTGGAGTTAATATTTCCAGGAATGCGCTCGACTGCTGAGAGTACCCCATATTCATTTTTATTTGCCATATACAGACTAATGTAACCTTCACCGGTCCACGAATCCTTTTTTTCGTAAACTTTCCCATTGCCTCTGGCAGAACTAAATACTATCTTATCACCAAAAAAAGAGCTTCCAAAATCAGAATACTCAGTATTAATTTCAGCGTTTTCTATAGTGTATCGCCCAGAATTCTTTTTAATAATAGCCAAATAATCTTTTTGTTCGATAGCTAATTTTGATCTTCGCTCATTAGCATTCATTTGACTAAATTTTGCCATCATTTGATCAGCCTTATCATATTCTTTAATTGCTTTCAAGGATTGTGCATAACGATAATAATATTCTGGCGTTAAATCGGGAGACAAAGAATACAGCTCACTATACCACTTGGCAGCATTCTGTAAATCTGCTTTAAAATAATAGGCATTTCCTAACTTTTCGAGCATATCAACTGATTTATATCCTTTCTCAAATAGTCGTTCATACGTTTTTATGGCATCAACATAGGCAAATAGGTCATATTCTTTATCCCCTTTGGCTAAACTTGACTTTTGTGAATATAAATTCATCACACTGATGATAAACACTATAAAATAAGTAGTTATTTTTTTCATAATTGTCTCGTTTTTTAGAAAAATCTCGGTGATACAACTCTCTCTTGTTTTTTGAATAACTCAAATCGCAAAAATATTTCGTGCGATCCTGAATTGTAATTGGCTAATTGGGTGGTTTCTAAATCATAACCATACCCAATATACAGCCCTTGACTGACTTGAAAACCAGCCATAAAACTCATGGCGGCATCCCACCTCCATGCTGCACCCAAAACAAATTTTTCATTGAATAAAAAATTTGCGGATAAATCTAATTGAAGTGGTGATCCTGCAGTTGACTTACACATAAAGGCAGGTTTGAATTGAATACTGGAGCTTAAATCGAAAACATAACCTCCTATTAAATAATAATGCATACGCTCTAAGGAGGTCGCCGAAGCATTGTCATTATAAAGATCCGTTTCTAAAAAATTAGGAACCGATAATCCCAAATAAAGTTTATCTGAGTAAAAATAAACTCCGGCACCAATATTGGGTGAAAATTCATTGTCAATATTATTCTGAAATTTCGGATCATTCAAATCGTATCGATTTAGTTTTGTATAATCAACACTCAATAAATGAGCCGTTCCTTTTACTCCAAATGATAATTTAAAAGTACTGGAGGTTCGAATCGTATACGATATGTCTGCAGAAATTGCAGACTCGTCTGATGCCCCAATTCTGTCATTTACAAAAGACAAGCCAATCCCTAAATTTGAATTCTCTATCGGAGTATTTACAGAGAGCGTATTGGTTACAGGTGCTCCATCAAGACCTACCCATTGGGTTCTATGCAAGCCAAAAATACTCGTGACTCCACGACTACCTGCGTATGCAGGATTGATGTTGATAGTATTATACATGTAATTTGTATATTGGGCGTCTTGTTGTGCATATATTGACACATTCACTAACAATAAAATAATTAGTAGGTTTTTCATATACTTTATTTTTTTTATCCTGAAGAAATAACAATGATGACTCGAAAATTTTTAAATTATTCTCTACTTATATTCAAATACCCAGATTTATTAATTCCGTTACCACTAAAATCTTCGTACTTAATTATATAAAAATAGGTCCCGCTTGGTAATCCTTCTGATTTATTAACTGTCGCCCTTCCTTCAGAAATACCACTAAAAATTACAGTATCGTTATTATACCCTTCTGCATCATAAACCTTAACTCCCCAACGATTATATACTTCAACTGTATTTTTAGGGTAACATTCTATCCCTCGAATACGGAAGAAATCATTTAAACCATCACCATCAGGAGATACTGCATTAAATGCTTCCAAGCTACAACCATCTATGCCCAAAACTGTAGGTTCATCCTGTAAAGGACTGTCGTCATCTGACAAATCAACAACTTCAGCACCAGAGGGAGTAGTTCCTTTCACCATAGCTTGATTACTTACAGATCCTTTGATAATATCTTGCTGAGTTATATGATAAAGACCATGAAATGATGTACCATCAGTTGCTCCTACTGCTAAGCTTATTTCTCCTCCACTAATCACAATTCCTGGTAATGCATCGGTAACTACAACATTTGTAAGAGCCAAATTTCCAGTATTCATAACTGTGAAAGCATAACTTATTGTTTCACCAATTTCTGCATACCCATCTCCATTATTATCATCAAAGACAGCTTTTTTTACAATTGCGATAGAAGGAGCCTGAGGGATAGCTGTTATTGTACAAGTCAAACAATTAGGATCTGCAGGACAAGTGATACATGGAGTAGGATCTGCAGAGACAGCTGTAATTGTAGATTTTACAGGAGAAATCGCAGATGCTATAGCTGAGTTATAAACATATCCTAATGCTATATCAGCATCTGTGATCGAATACACTGCAGTGAAAGTGATGCCATCAGAGGCGCCCACATCCAAACTATTCAAGGTTCCTCTTACAGTAGGTACATTATCATCCCTTATAGTAATGTTTTCTAAAACAGTATTACCGGTGTTAGTTATCGTAAACGTATAGTTTATAACATCTCCTACATTGGCTATACCATCTTTATTCTTGTCTTCATAAACCCCCTCTTTCATAATTTTAATGTTAAAAAGTGGATTCAATATAGTCACTGTCGGTGTGTCATTGGTAATCGTCGTTCCGGATGTATCACTCACTGTTCCGCCCGCTGGGGTGGTTCCTGTTACCGTGGCGCTGTTAGTCACTTGTCCGGCATTAACATCTGATTGCTGGATCGTATAAGTTGCAGTCGCTGTCCCGATTGCGTTTGGTGCCAAGGTGCTTGGAGTAACCGCCAGATTCACGCTGTTGGTCAAAGCATCGTTGATGACAATATTACTCAAGGTCGTATTCCCGGTGTTGGTCACCGTGAAAGTATAGGTAACCATATCGCCTGCCATTCCCGTTCCGCCCACGGCTCCAGTTTTCACCACGGCTATGCTTGGACTCGGAGTCAGTGTGGTTACTGTCGGTGTGTCGTTGGTAATTGTCGTTCCGGATGTATCGCTCACCGTTCCACCCGCTGGGGTGGTTCCTGTTACCGTGGCAGTGTTGGTCACTTGTCCCACATTAACATCCGATTGCTGGATCGTATAAGTTGCAGTCGCCGTACCGATTCCGTTTGGTACCAAGGTGCTTGGGGTTACCGCCAGATTCACGCTGTTGGTCAGTGCATCATTGATAACAATATTGCTCAAGGTCGTATTTCCGGTGTTGGTAACCGTGAAAGTATAGGTAACCATATCGCCTGCCATTCCCGTTCCGCCAACAGCTCCGGTTTTTACAATAGCTATGCTTGGACTTGGAGTCAGTGTGGTTACTGTCGGAGTGTCATTGGTAATTGTCGTTCCGGATGTATCGCTCACTGTTCCGCCTGCTGGGGTGGTTCCCGTTACGGTCGCGCTGTTGGTCACTTGTCCGGCATTAACATCCGATTGCTGGATCACATAAGTTGCGGTCGCAGTACCGATTCCGTTTGGTGCCAAGGTGCTTGGGGTTACCGCAAGATTAACGCTTGCTGTCAATAAATCATTGATGACAATATTGCTCAAGGTCGTATTCCCGGTATTGGTCACCGTGAAAGTATAGGTAACCATATCGCCTGCCATTCCCGTTCCGCCCACGGCTCCGGTTTTCACCACGGCTATGCTTGGGCTCGGAGTCAAAGGGGTTACTGTAGGGGTGTCATTGGTAATTGTCGTTCCAGATGTATCGCTCACAGTTCCGCCCGCTGGGGTGGTTCCCGTTACGGTCGCGCTGTTGGTTACTTGTCCCACATTAACATCCGATTGTTGGATTGTATAAGTTGCGGTCGCAGTACCGATTGCGTTTGGTGCCAAGGTGCTTGGGATAACCGCCAGATTCACGCTGTTGGTCAAAGCATCGTTGATGACAATATTGCTCAAGGTCGTATTCCCGGTATTGGTCACCGTGAAAGTATAGGTAACCATATCGCCTGCCATTCCCGTTCCGCCCACGGCTCCGGTTTTCACCACGGCTATGCTTGGACTTGGAGTCAAAGTGGTTACTGTCGGAGTGTCATTGGTAATTGTCGTTCCAGATGTATCGCTCACCGTTCCGCCCGCTGGGGTGGTTCCTGTTACCGTGGCAGTGTTGGTCACTTGTCCCACATTAACATCCGATTGTTGGATTGTATAAGTTGCGGTCGCAGTACCGATTGCGTTTGGTGCCAAGGTGCTTGGAGTAACCGCCAGATTAACGCTTGCTGTCAATAAATCATTGATGACAATATTGCTCAAGGTCGTATTTCCGGTATTGGTAACCGTGAAAGTGTAGGTAACCATATCGCCTGCCATTCCCGTTCCGCCAACAGCTCCGGTTTTCACAACCGCTATGCTTGGACTTGGGGTCAAAGGGGTTACTGTCGGAGTATCATTGGTAATCGTTGTTCCAGATGTATCACTCACCGTTCCGCCCGCTGGGGTGGTTCCTGTTACCGTGGCGCTGTTAGTCACTTGTCCCACATTAACATCCGATTGTTGGATTGTATAAGTTGCGGTCGCAGTACCGATTGCGTTTGGTGCCAAGGTGCTTGGAGTAACCGCCAGATTAACGCTTGCTGTCAATAAATCATTGATGACAATATTGCTCAAGGTCGTATTCCCAGTATTGGTCACCGTGAAAGTGTAGGTAACCATATCGCCTGCCATTCCYGTTCCRCCMACRGCKCCRGTTTTCACCACGGCTATGCTTGGACTCGGAGTCAGTGTGGTTACTGTCGGAGTGTCATTGGTAATTGTCGTTCCGGATGTATCGCTCACTGTTCCGCCTGCTGGGGTGGTTCCCGTTACGGTCGCGCTGTTGGTCACTTGTCCCACATTAACATCCGATTGTTGGATTGTATAAGTTGCGGTCGCAGTACCGATTGCGTTTGGTGCCAAGGTGCTTGGAGTAACCGCCAGATTAACGCTTGCTGTCAATAAATCATTGATGACAATATTGCTCAAGGTCGTATTCCCAGTATTGGTCACCGTGAAAGTGTAGGTAACCATATCGCCTGCCATTCC
>NZ_JBFUBE010000032.1:0-28032 GCF_056405915.1 Flavobacterium sp. P1_E4 | reverse complement strand
TAATACCATAACTTTTAATTACAAGTCAATCTTAAACTATTTTCATAACAGAAGTACAAATGCTTCTGCCGAATCTTTCAATGCAAAAATAAAAGCTTTTAGAAGTCAATTTAGAGGAGTGAGAAATATAGATTTTTTCTTGTTCAGATTATCTAATCTTTTTGCATAATCCCCAACTTTTGCACCTGATCCGATAAAAGGTTGAGGTAATTTTTTGTTTTTGATCATAAAAAAAACGCAGCCCATTACGGAATGCGTTTGTATCTACTTAAGAAACGATTTTATTTATCGATTGACCCGAGAACTCTTTTCATGAAAGTGTTTAGGGCTTCTTTTTTGTCGGTGCCTTGTTGTACCATTTTGTGCACTTCAATAGCGCCATACATGTTTGAAATCAATTCTCCGATGACATCCAATTCTTCATCTTTCAATGATGAAATTTCAGTCATGGCTTCCAATACTTCGATGGTTTCAATGATGTAATCCTGATCGTTTTCCTCGATGAACTGGGTCAGGTGTTTTATTACGGGTAACTTCATTGTTTGTTGTTTATTTGTTTAATCGGTTATTTGTTTAATCGTTTAACTGTTTAATCGTTATTTGTTGAAATGTTTAACTGTTGAAATTGTTTTAGCGATTCAACGATTTACCAATTCAACGCTTTACCAATTCAACGCTTTACCAATTCAACGATTCAACGAATATACGATTAAACAATCTCATTAACCAATTCGATTAAAACTTCTTGTTTGTTGGTTTGTGTTTCGTTTACCAACTTACCATTTACGAAAGTGGCAAATGTAGGCAAGTTGCTTACGTTGGCTAATTTTCTTGATTCTGGAGAATTTTCGGCATCTACCAAAACAAATGAAATTCCGTCATTTTCTGAAGCCAATTTTTTGAATTTTGGTTTCATGATTCTGCAATTTCCACACCATGAGGCTGAATATTGMACCACCACTTTYTCGTTTTGWGCKATTAAAGYRCCTAAYGTATCTTCGTTTAATTCGATTAACATATGTAGTTTTTTTGAGATTCTAAGTGACTAAGACTCTAAGATTCTAAGTTAAAAATCTTAGAATCTTAGCATCTTTATATCTTAGTAACTTTGTTTATTAGTTTAGGCTTAGGTATTCAGCAGTACTTTTTCTGTCAGCATTCATTGCGTCTTTACCAGCTTCCCAGTTTGCAGGACAAACTTCACCTTTTACTTGGATATGAGTATAAGCATCAACCATACGTAAATATTCGTTTACGTTACGTCCTAATGGCATATCGTTTACACTTTCGTGGAAGATTTTTCCAGTCTCGTCAATTAAGTAAGTAGCTCTGTAAGTTACGTTTGAACCTTCGATGATAACTGAATCTGTATCTTCGCTGTAGCTAGTAGATTCGATATCAAGAATTCCTAAAATGTTAGCTAAATTTCTGTTTGTATCTGCAAGAATTGGGTAAGTTACACCTTCAATTCCACCGTTGTTTTTTGGAGTGTTTAACCAAGCAAAGTGTACTTCGTTAGTATCACAAGAAGCTCCAATTACGATTGTGTTTCTTTTTTCAAATTCTGGTAAAGCAGCTTGGAAAGCGTGTAATTCTGTTGGACATACAAAAGTGAAATCTTTTGGGTACCAAAACAAAAGTACTTTTTTGTTGTTTTTTGTAGCTTCTTCGAAAATGTTGATTTTTAAATTATCACCCATTTCTGAAATAGCATCCACTGCAATACTTGGGAATTTTTTACCTACTAATGACATTTTTTTAGTTTTAAAGTTATTTTATGCCGCAAATATAATAGATATAAAAAGGTGTTTTAGATAAATTTTGATTATTAATATTTATTAAGTGATAGTATGTAGTTATTGTTGTTTGTTAAATGCCTGTTATTGAAACTGGTAAGCTGCCTTTTCCTTTTTTGTCTTCCAATAATTGTTCAGCAGCACTTTCCTGAAACTCTACAAAATCTTGATACATCTCTACAATTCCGTTAGTATGTTCCAAATTTGGTATCACTTGCAAGGCATATGGATTTCCAAAAACATAAAGAATACACTTTTTGGTTTGAAACAATTGTCCTAAAAATTCCAAAACTGAATCTTCCAGATCGAATTTATTCAGAGGTTTTGCTTTTGGAACAAATAAAGAAATGAGTACAGTATCAAAAGGGGCAAGATCTTCTATTAATGTGGTTTCGATTAAGTCGTTAGCATTTTCGATAGCATACTCAGGAGATGGTAAGAAGGATGCTAAGGTTTTAAAAAATGGATTGTCAATTGTTTTATAAACACTCAATTTAGCCAGACGTTCCCTGTTTTTGGCATCAAAAAGAAGAATTGAACTATTTTGGTCTTTAATCTCAGTAATGCAATAATCAGCTATTTTTCGATTCAGTTCGGAAGTAATTTTAAAGTCAAAATCGGCAGCGATGCTTGGATTTTCATCGAAAAGACCTGCTTTTTGTTTGCACTTTATTATACGATTTAAACTAGCCTCAATGCGTTCTGGACTTGCATTTTTTAATATTTCCTGAATCCCTTCGGCTACGTTTTCGGCAAAACAAAGGACGTCGTTTCCTGCGTTGAAAGCTTCCCATTCCAGTTGGCCCTTAACATCGTATAATTTGGAAACACTATGCATATTCAAAGCATCGGAAATAACCAAACCATCATAACCCAATCGCTCGCGCAAAAGAGATTCTATAATGTTTTTGGATAAAGTTGCCGAAGTTTCCTTTCCGTCGTTCAAAGCGGGAACAGCCAAATGACCAATCATAATGGAATCAACTTGGTTTTCTATTCCTCTTATGAATGGAACCAATTCATTTTCGAGCAATTGCTCTAGATTTTCCTCTAAAATAGGTAAGCCCAAATGGGAATCCACATTGGTATTTCCGTGTCCTGGAAAGTGTTTTAAACAACCTAAAATTCCAACATCCGACATGCCTCGAAGGTATTCCAAAGCATACTGAGCCACTTTTTCTTTATTCGAACCAAAGGAACGGTAACCAATCACCGGATTGTTTGGGTTGTTGTTGATGTCTGCAAGCGGAGCTAAATTATAGTGAATTCCCGCTGATTTTAAGTCCAATGCAATTTGTTTTCCCACTTCATACACTAAGTTAATTTTCCTTTCGGGCAATGCGCCAAGAGTTATGGCATAAGGGTATTGAGGTGTTTTTTCAACGCGCATGGCTAATCCCCATTCGGCATCAATGCTCATCAATAGGGGAGTGGTGGCACATTTTTGATAACGCACAATCAGGTCTTTCAAACGCTGATAACTATCGTCGTTGAATTCTACTTTTTTCTTGCTCTCATAGTTGGTTGCCGCACTGGCTCTGCTATGGAAAAACGTCAATCCACCAATGTTATGTTCCTTAATTAAACGTTCTGTTTCCTGAATATTTTCTTCTGTGTCGTTGATGAAAACGGCAGGAAAAAAGAATTGACCGATTTTTTGTTCTAGTGTCATTTTGAAATGAATCTGATATTTAGTTTAAATATATAAGTTTAAAAAGTATACAGATATTAAAGTTAAGTGTTTAACATCTATTGTTTTAAATAATTTTATAGGACTTATATCTTAAAAATAAGTATTTATTTATCTTCTGTTTTCTTACCATATTCATCCGGATAATCTAGGTATTGGGATAAAATCAGTCCAGGTATAGTGGCACAAAACACCCAGATAAAGAAATTTCCGTAGCCTAAATATTCCTGTATAAAACCGCTCGCCATACCCGGGAGCATCATTCCTAATGCCATAAATCCAGTAGCAATAGCATAGTGCGAAGTTTTGGATTCACCATCAGCTATGTAAATCAAGTACATCATAAAGGCAGCAAAACCAAAACCGTATCCAAATTGCTCAGCAATAACGGCGGCATAAATATAATAAACAGATGTTGGATGAAAATAAGCCAAGAGCACAAAACCAATTATTGGTAAGTGCATAGCAAGAAACATACGTAACATCCATTTGCGCAACCCTTCTTTGGAAATAACAATACCGCCCAGAATTCCTCCAATGACAAGGGCTATTACTCCGAAAGTTCCATAAATGATTCCCACATCTTCTGTGGCTAATCCCATACCTCCTTTAGTTTTGTCATCAATTAAGAATGGAGTTAGCATTTTTAACAATTGGGATTCACCCAATCTAAAAAGTAAAATAAATGCAAGTGCAATTCCTATTTGTTTCTTTTGAAAGAAAGAGGTAAAGACTTCGCTAAAACTTGGTTTATGGCTCGTTTCAGACTCAGTTATTTCTTCAACTTTAGGAGTGGAGAAAAAGTTGTAAATAGTGAGAGAAATAGCAATTAAGGCGACAACAACCATGGTATAAGACCATGCTTTGGTATTGTCTCCAAATTTATGTTCCAAAAAGCCCGCAAGAATTACGATTAACCCATTGCCGGTAAGCATTGAAAGACGGTAAAATGTACTACGAATCCCTAAGAAAAAGGCTTGCTGTTCTTTTTCTAATGCCAACATATAATAGCCATCGCTTGCCACATCATTAGATGCCGAAGCAAATGCTCCAATCCAAAAAAGAGCCAAGCTCAATATGAAAAAATGATTAAAAGAGATTGTCATACCCACAATCAAAAAGGTAATTGCAATCAACAATTGCATTGCCAAAAACCATTTTCTTTTGGTGGCATACAAATCAATAAACGGGCTCCAGATTGGTTTGATAACCCAAGGTAAGTATAGTAAACTGGTGTAGAAACCAATATCTTGGTTGTCAACGCCCAAATCCTTATACATAATAACCGATACCGAAATGATAATTGCATACGGAAAACCCGATGAAAAATTTAAAAACGGAATCCAATACCAAGGCTTGTTGTCTTTCATTATTTTTTATATTGTTTAATCGTTTGAATCGTTGAATTGTTTAATCGTTGAATTGTTTAAAGGTTTAATCGTTTAAAGGTTTAATCGTTATTTAGTTTGCGTTTCTACTTGTAAATCGATTATGGTCTCTGGACTTTCGTTGGCATAATAATCCACGAAAGTAAAGGCAAAGGCTGTTTTGCCTATCATTTTATAATCGGGTACTTCGATGCTGAATCCTTCATTTTCTTCTACGACTGCAATTTTGTCCAGAATTTGGGAGGCATCATTTATGTTTATTTTAGAAGCATCTTTAGCGCCGTAAACTACTATATATCTGACTTTTGAAAGTAATTTTGGTTTCTGAAAAGAAATATAATAATTGGCTGTATCCTTGGTGATGGAATTGATGGCTAATGTTTCGGTAATTGTCTTTTTTAAATTAGGAACGGGGAGTGGCAATGCAGGATATTTGTATTCATACTCTTGGAGTACCTTGACTACATCCATGTTTTTATTCATAAACCATTTGGCGCTAAAAAATCCATTTCCCTGCACGTTAGGATACGAACGGGTAAGATCAATTTGATTCGGAATTTCAAATTTATTGTTCCAGTGTTTGTCTGAATCGGATTTGATTTTGTATGTGCTGTTTCCCACATACAATGCAGTGTTGCTAGGTACATTTTCCGACCACCATTTTATCAATTTGGCATACGAAGCTGTTTTGTGGTCAATACTCCAGTACAATTGCGGTACTATATAATCAATCCAGTTGTTGTTCATCCAATCGACAGGATCGGCATATAAATCATCATAATTGGTTTGGCCAGAAAGTGTGTCGGAACCTTTTGGATCAACAGATTTGTTGCGCCAAACCCCAAACGGACTGATGCCAAATTGTACCCAAGGCTTTACTTTTTTGATGGTTGAGGAAATATTTTTGACAAAAGTAGTCACATTGGAACGTCTCCAATCCGGTAATGAAAGTCCATTTCCAAACTTTTGATAAGCAGCAGCATCATTAAATTCGATCCCTTTTATTTTATATGGATAAAAATAATCATCAAAGTGTACAGCGTCAATATCGTATTTTATTACTACTTCTTCTACAAGTGTAGTAAGGTGTTGTTGCACTTCGGGCAGAGCAGGGTTGTAATAGTATTTTCCTCCATATTCAATCATCCATTCTGGATGTTTATAATAATCATGGGTGGGACTTAAGGTTTCGGTTTTCAAATCGAAAGTGGCTCGATAGGGATTCAGCCAAGCGTGAAATTCAAAACCACGGGCATGGGCTTCGGTAATCATCCATTCGAGTACATCATAATTCGGACTTGGTGCTTTTCCTTCTCTTCCTGTCAGGTAACGTGACCAAGGTGCTAATATTGTTGGATATAAAGCATCGCCCACAGAACGAATCTGAACAATTACTGCATTATAATTTAGTTTTTGGTAGGTATCCAAAATATCGATAAAGTCTGCTTTTTGTTTCTCAACCGAATCCGTGGATTTTTTTGGCCAGTCGATATTGACAACAGTGGCTATCCAAACGGCTCTAAATTCGTTTTTTGGGTGCATCTCTCTTTTTTGGGCATGCCCAATGACAGTACAAAGTAGAAGGAATATTGTTGGGAATAGCAGGGACTTCTTTAGAATCATTTTTACTCTTTTTATAAAGAAATCAAAAGTAGTTTTTTTAGCTAAGTTTATTAAATTTATTACCAATAAAATTAGTCTAAACGTATTTCTTTTGCATTATTGTTAAAAAGTATGATAATGTGCCTTATCCAGCTATCCGCTATAGCCCTCCATTAGAACACTTTTTTTACTAGCCGCTACAGGAGCTTCCGTTGGTCGCTCTGTACCAGCTGTAAAAAATAGTGTTCTAATTATCGGGGCTGTCGCTACTATCTGGGGCGGGGATCCAATGGATTGAGGAACTTTTTTTTAACATAGAATGTTGACATAAAGAGGTTTTTACTTTAAAAAACAATGTGAATTAACTCTTCTTTAACCAAAAATCAATTGTGCTAATTAGTTGCTTTTTTTAGATTTGTGCTATGATTAAATTAAAAAGCATATCTATTTTACTGGTTTTATTTTCATATTCTCTAATATGGACTTTAAATGCCTTTATTGTAATTTACGATGCCCATAATCAAAAAGTTGTAGAATGGAGTTCTTCAGCAGAGAATGAAAAGCAGTCGGAGCAAGAATATTATTTTGCTTCAATAGTTGATTCTTTTCAGTTTAATGAGATGAAGGTTTTTTCCAGAAAACCCAAAGTGGTTTATGATTCTTATATAAAAAGTTTTGTCAGTCTAAAAAGGAACGTCCAACCTCCGGAATGTTAGTTTTGAACAGACACAAATTAATTTTAAATAACAATCATTTATAACTTACTCACGATGAGAAATTTTATTACAATATTATTATTCGTTTTTTCTTTGCCCATTTTTGCCCAATCTCACATTATTGTAAAACATAATGGAGACAAAATTCCGGTGAATTATATCAAGACAAGCAATAACCTGATTTATTATACAACTGGCCAAACTCAGGAAGAACATAGCATTTCCACTTTCGCAGTGGCTGAATTAGTTAATAAATCCACAAATGCAGTTACTAAAGTTACTGATAGAGTAATTGTTAATGGGGTACAAGATTACAAGAAAGTAGTTTTAATTAAGGAGAATCAGACAAAGGGATTAACTGCGGCCGTAAGTGAATTAAAGTTTAATAATTTGGCGAAAGGGCAAGACCCATTTGTTATAAAAAATCATAATGTACAGGTGTTACAAAAGAAAGCTGCGAAAGAAGGTATCCCTTTTGTTTTGTTGACGAAAAAAAATAGAACAGATTCCATCGGCAAAATGTATACTTACTAAATAGTTTAAGCGGTATTGAAATAAATTACCCATTTAATTAATCCAAGCGCAAAGTTTTCTGACTTTGCGCTTTTTTATGTATCCGAAATAGAAGAAAATGGAATAAAGTCCTCCGCATTTTTTCGTGAATATTCGCTCTGTAGCGGCTGTAAAAAATAGTGTTCTAATTATCGGGTCTGTCGCTATTATCTGGGGCAGAGGATTTAGTACGTTAAAAGTGTTTTTTATAATTATTTGAAAAATTTTTAATTCTAATGAGATTTACGGGAAAAGTAGAGAAACTTTTATCGTATTTACTGCTCTCAAGAATTAAAAAAAATCGCAAAATCGGGAGACTTTACGGAGCTGAGGAACACTTCGTGGAGCTGGGGATTCGTCTTGTGAATATAAAAGTGACGGACTAATAGTAATAAATAACAATAATAAAAATATCATAGTTATTTAAATTTATATTTTTTAATAAAAAGAACAGATAGTATAATTAAAACTAAGCCGATACAAATAATAAATTTTATCTTTATTGAATAAACATTTTCTATTCTTTTTGATAAATTTATTTCCTTTTCATTTTCTCTAGCATATTGTATGAAATTTTCATCCAAATACCAAACATATATTGAATCGTGATGTTCTTTTCTGTATTGGTTAACTTCATCTACTTCAAATTTTCTGTTAGGAGTAAATATTGGTTTATTATAATCTTTCCCTAAAACAAAAATTCTATTTTTTTTGTTGAAAAATTCATAATTTTCGTCTGTACTATGTCTATCACTTCCATGTAAATGAGATATACGCACAGAATCTATTTTAATTTTAATTTTTTTAAAATTCTCTTTGTTTTTAATAAAATTCTGGTCGCGTTTATATGCTGTTATACTCATTATACAATAAAAGCAATATGTAATTGTACAAAACAGGAAAAAATAACCTATATTTTTTAAAGCTTCTTTTACATTATTTCTCATCTGTTATTCGTATTTTATTAGTTATTTGATAGAGCGTTCATTCTTTATTAATTCAAATTCAATTGGTCTGATCGCGCGCGTATGTAGAAAAGTCTCATAGTAAGATAGCGATTTGCAATCCGTGCCTACAAAGTATGTAAAAACTCTTCCGCTCAGTTAAGTCTCCAGACTTTGCGCTTTTTTACAATGTTCTTGCAAAGTCGTAAACATAATAAAATCTCCTGACTTTCTTCTTGAATATCCTTACAATTCAAAGTATTTCAGAATTATAAAAAAATGATAAATTCAACGCAAATCGTATTTGGTAAAAGAGTTGGGTTTCAAAACATCAATAATATGTTTTTTTGTTTCTGATTATCCTGTAACGGTTTTTGTTATTAGTAAAAACTCCAATTTGTAAATTATGTGATTTTATACTTTTTGAAATAAAAATTGAATTATATTTTGTTTAAATGTATTTTTTGAATGTATATTTGACTTTTTTTAAGGATAAAAAGAGAAATGTTGTTTTAATATCCCAATATTATAAAAAATCAGAATCATGACTTTAAAGAATGAATATGTTTTTTATATTTGGCCTTTGCTATTTTTTCTTTTTTATTAAAACACTATTGCAAAAAATACAAAATATTAATTTTTAACGGTAAAATTTACAACATGGCATTAAAAGGGCTTTTTAGAAAAAAAACGGTTCAAGATATTTTAAAGCAGGTCGAAAAAAATAATTTGGAAGGGCATGAAGCGTTAGGAAAGCATTTGACAGCCAAAGATTTAACAGCTTTTGGAATTGCCGCAATTGTTGGGGCCGGTATTTTTAGTACCATCGGGAAAGCTAGTTTTGATGGAGGTCCAGCTGTGATTTTCTTGTTTTTGTTTACTGCTGTCGCCTGTAGTTTTGCCGCCTTTGCTTATGCTGAATTTGCTTCAATGGTTCCTGTTTCGGGAAGTGCTTATACTTATTCCTATGTTGCTTTTGGTGAATTGATAGCCTGGATTATTGGTTGGGCATTAATTATGGAGTATTCTGTTGGGAATATAACGGTCGCCATATCGTGGAGTGATTACTTTACAGGGCTGCTCGCCAGTGGTGGAATTGATTTGCCACAGTGGGTACAAATGGATTATTTAACAGCTTCTAATGGTTTCAATGATGCTACAGCCTTGATGGAAGGTGGGAAGACTTTTGAAAACTTAAGTTCAGGAATGCAAAATGCTTATACAGCCTGGACAACTTCACCTATGATTGGTTCTTTTCATTTTGTGGCCGATTTACCTGCATTATTAATTATTATATTGATTACAGCCCTTATTTATCGCGGAATGAAAGAATCCCGTAATGCGAGTAATATAATGGTGGTAGTTAAATTATGTATTGTTCTTTTGGTCATTGCCGTTGGAATATTTTATGTAGATACTACGAATTGGCATCCTTTTGCTCCAAACGGTGTTTCGGGAGTTTTAAAAGGCGTGTCGGCGGTTTTCTTCGCTTATATTGGTTTTGATGCTATTTCTACAACTGCCGAGGAATGTAAAGATCCGCAACGTGATTTGCCTAGAGGAATGATGTGGGCGATCATTATTTGCACCATTCTATATATTGCTATTGCATTGGTTCTAACTGGTATGGTGAGTTATAACAATTTGAATGTTGGAGATCCATTGGCTTTTGTGTTTGATCAATTGCATTTAAAATGGATGTCGGGAATTATTGCAGTAAGTGCCGTGGTTGCCATGGCAAGCGTATTGTTGGTTTTCCAAATGGGACAACCGCGTATCTGGATGAGTATGAGTCGTGATGGCTTGTTGCCGAAAAAATTCTCTAATGTACATCCAAAGTTCAAAACGCCTTCTTTTGCCACTATTGTAGTTGGTTTTGTTGTGGCGATTCCTGCTTTGTTTATGAATTTAACGATGGTTACCGATTTATGCAGTATCGGAACATTGTTTGCATTTGTTTTGGTTTGTGCAGGTGTTTTGGCTTTGCAAAATAGAACCGATATTCCGAGAGGGAAATTTAAAACTCCTTATGTTAATTCTAAATACATATTTCCATTATTGATTGTTATTGCTTTAGTAATTTCTTTTACCTACAATAAAAAAGCAACTATGGGTTTCATCACCAATGAAACCAAAACTAATGATTCGGAATTTATTATTACTTCATTGAATAAAGAAGAGACACAAAAAGTGTATGATTATTTGGTAAGTATTGAAGGAAAAACTAATGCTACCGAAAAACTGGATGTAGAGCATTTGTTGAGTCAATATCAGGAAGATGATGCAAAGTATGCTAGTGTAGTTGCTGGATTGCCAATTTCGGATTCCATCAAGTATGAAAGCGGATTTGATTTATTCAAACACAAAATACCAATGTGGATTTTCTTAATAGTAATCGTTGGATTGGTTTTTTGGTCCTTCAAAGAAAATTTGTCTTTAATTCCGCTTTTGGGTTTAATCTGTTGTTTATACATGATGGCAGAATTGAGCGTTTGGAATTGGATTTACTTCACAATTTGGTTACTTATAGGATTGGTGATTTATTTTGGCTTCAGTCGAAAAAACAGTAAACTGAATACTCAAGAAGTTTAGAAAACTTATAAAAATAAAAAAGCCGTTCTGAAATAATCTCAGAACGGCTTTTTTGTTTTAAAGACCCATTGCAATAAAGTTAGGACCTATTTTTTCATGATTTTTTGCATGGTTTCTTGTCCGTTTTCTAATCGGATGACAATAAAATAAAGACCAACGCTCAAACGACTAACGTCAATGGTGTTTTCATTTAGTTTGCCTTCTTGAACAATACTTCCTCTTGCCGAAATAATAGTGTAATTATTTATAGGGCTCGTCGAACTGATTTGTAAGGTCTCATTTACCGGATTTGGATATAAGCGAATAAGATAAGTTTCTTCTTCACTAGCCACTACTGGTTTTGCCGCCATTTTTGCAGTAGTTACGCCCCAGGTATAAGAGTATCCATCAGTTTTGTTCAGTAAATCTGGTGTTTGATTTGCAGAACCACTTGAGCCATTGTTGAAAATTATATTTACAGATGTAGGACCAGTAATCGTGTACTTATAAAAACCATTAGTGTCGGCAACCATCGTTACCCCAGGCCAAGTTGTACTGGCAACACTTCCTGAAGGAACCGCATTCCAATAATGTAATTTAGGAGCAGATGTCCAGCTTGTTGGTGGTTTAAAGTAAACAGTAAGTGTCGTTGCTGCGCTAAAATTATAAGTTTCAGTTTTAACGGCAGAACTAACTCCAGCCACATTTTTGACAAATGCCTTAAGGGTTGTTGTGCTTGTTAACGCCAATGTTTTACTTCCAATTGCAGATGGAGAAGCCGTTGTTGGTGTTGTTCCGTCTACTGTGTAATAAATAGTTGAAGTTGTTTCATTAGCAGTCAAAACAACATTAACGGTTGTTCCTGTTGTAAAAGTGCCTCCTACCTGTGAGTTGGTGAAATCTGGTGCGATGACAGGGCATCTGTTGGTTGGTTCGGCAGATAGCCAAGCGGAATCATAATATTTAATTCCCGCAGTTGCTGTTAAATCTCCAGTTTTTAGAGTTCCATCATTGAATAATAAATTTGATGCAGTTACTGTTGATGGGAAAGTGTATTTATACCAATCACCGCAATCCTGTGTCATTGCCACTCCTGGGTATGTTACCGCTGGAGCAGTACCTGTTGGCAACCAGTAGTATATTTTTACGGCAGAATTCCAATTGGATGGTTTTTTAAAATAAACTGTGAATGTTGTTGGAGCGCTAAAGGTATAAGTTTCTGTTTTAACTGCAGAACTAATACCGGCCACATTTTTGACAAATGCCTTAAGGGTTGTTGTGCTTGTTAAAGCCAATGTTTTAGTTCCAATTGCAGAAGGCGAAGCAGTTGTAGGTGTCGTTCCGTCTAATGTGTAATAAATAGTTGAAGTTGTTTCATTAGCAGTCAAAACAACATTTACTGTTGTTCCTGTTGTAAAAGTTCCTCCTACCAGTGAATTGGTGAAATCTGGTGCGATAACAGGACATCTGTTGGTTGGTTCGGCAGATAGCCAAGCGGAATCGTAATATTTAATTCCTGCAGTTGCTGTTAAATCTCCTGTTTTTAGAGTTCCATCATTGAATAATAAATTTGATGCAGTTACAGTTGAAGGGAAAGTGTATTTATACCAATCACCGCAATCCTGTGTCATTGTCACTCCTGGGTATGTTACTGCTGGAGCAGTACCAGTTGGTAACCAGTAATATATTTTTACTGCAGAATTCCAATTGGACGGTTTTTTAAAATAAACTGTGAATGTCGTAGGAGCGTTAAACGTATAAGTTTCAGTTTTAACGGCAGAACTAACTCCAGCCACATTTTTGACAAATGCCTTAAGGGTTGTTGTGCTTGTTAACGCGAATGTTTTACTTCCAATTGCAGACGGAGAAGCCGTTGTAGGTGTTGTTCCGTCTACTGTGTAATAAATAGTTGAAGTAGTTTCATTAGCAGTCAAAACAACATTTATGGTTGTTCCAGTTGTAAAAGTACCTCCTATCTGTGAATTGGTGAAATCAGGAGCAATAACGGGACATCTGTTGGTTGGTTCTGCAGTTAGCCAAGCGGAATCATAATATTTAATTCCTGCAGTTGCTGTTAAATCTCCTGTTTTTAGAGTTCCATCATTGAATAATAAATTTGATGCAGTTACTGTTGAAGGGAAAGTATATTTGTACCAATCGCCGCAGTCCTGTGTCATTGCCACTCCTGGATAGGTTAGCGCAGGAGCAGTACCAGTTGGCAACCAGTAGTATATTTTTACGGCAGAATTCCAATTGGATGGTTTTTTAAAATAAACCGTGAATTCCGGGATTGCTCCAATCGTGTACGTTTTTGTAACAATTTCAGATTGGTTTCCTTCATTATCTACGGCAAAAACTTTAACGGTTGTAGTTTGAGCAATAGTTATTGTTTTTGTAGACTCAGCAAATGATGATGTAAGAGTAGGGGTAGAGCCATCTGTTGTGTAATACAATTTTGGTTTTGGATCCGTGCTGTCTGTAGCCGTAATTGTTACATCAAAAGCTGTTGGCGAGTTAGTGGTGTCTGGAGTAAAAGCGACTTTTGGAGCTACATCTAGATTTTTTCCAACCCATACATGTTGGATTTTAGATTTGGTTACATTTCCTTTTTTATCAGTTACTTCAACGTAATAATCTAATAATTTTTCTGAGATTCCTGCAATTTCAGCATAGTATTGACTAGCAATTACGTCTGGTAGCATGTATAAATCTGCTTGTGTACTATTGGTGAAATTTCCTTTTGGAAAAACTCTTTCAGTCATTGGTAATGATATCCATGTTCCGACTTCGCCACCACCTGCATAAATTTCGTTTTGATTTGAACCTTGACTGTTTTTTCCGTCAACGTCAATTCGGTATTTTAATTCTGATTTTTGAATACCGCTAACATCATAAGCAAAAGTATAAACAGTAAAATCAGCCGAGTTTAAGAAATCTTTGTATGCATAAGGTGCACCATATCCTTTTTCACCTGGATTATAAGGCCAGCGTTGCGGAATGAAGACAGACGGTTTTGTGTTGTCAACACCAGCATGGGCATCAAGAGTGGGTTTTGCAAACTGTACACATCGGTTAACGGCAAGTGTAGTTTTTATTTCTAAATCTTCCGCTAGGCCGTAATAGGCATTTCCACTGTCATAACCGGCCATCAAAAAGTGCCATGCTTTTTCGGCAGGACTTACTGCGGCAGTTGGGTTTACAATTTCACTCATTCTAAGGTTACTTCCTTCCAATTGTTCAGCCATAATTGCATGGTTTTCACCGGCTGTAGTAATGGCTTGGTTCATCATGTCTTCTGTCCAGCCATTTGGATTGAATTTTTTTGTTACCGGATCAAAGAATGGCCATAACCAGTTTGTAAATTGTGGATGTCCAAAATCTCCATCGGCATTTACCCAAGCGCCATCTTCTACATGGACCACTTCTGATTCTGGAACAGGATTGTCTTGTAAATATTGAGGTATCGTCGTTGGGATATTTCCATTGGCAGCTGATGCATGCGAAAATCCTGTAACTGACTCGTTGTAATAGGAAGAACCGCCACCCCAAGCATTATCACCATCGTGGGCAAATAAAACCAATGGACGTCTTGGAGATGTTGAAGCTTTGGCTACAATTGGATCTATTAACGAAGTACCAATCGCAGAATATCCATCTTCATAACTTTCATAGTCTGCCATAGGAACTACGGTGATTTTGTATTCCTGAGCTGTTTCTGGGTCTACATATTTTGCTTTATAAGGAAGATAAGAATAGGGTACTGCAAATTGACCTCCACGAGCATCTTTTTGGGCTGAAAACCAAGTAGTTCCTTTTGTGTCAACTTTATCTGCTTTGTTGGGAATATCACACATAGTTCCGCCAGAACCGTATTGTATAGGATAGTCAGATAAAGTTCTGGATAAATGACTATTGGCTATAACTGACCATTCAATACCACATTCGGTCAATGTTTTTATAATTCTTTCAGAGAAAGCGCATTCAGCTGGCCAATATCCTTTTGATTCATGAGATCCAAATAATTGAGTCGAATAATATTGATGAGCTTTAATTTCTTTTTTTAAGGCTTCGTCACTTAATAAGGGAGAAAGTGCATGATGCATCGTGAAGGAAACCATTTCCATGCGGGGAAATCCACCAGATGTTTTCCATGCTTTTGCATCTTTAATATTTTGAATCCAAGAATTGGAATACCCCCATTGATTGGCTTGGGCGAGTTCATTGACGTTTTCCAATAAAGATCCTCCATACGTTATTTGTGCTCCTGCTTTGGGTAAATCTTTAATAGAGTTAATAGCATTTTTTGGGGCAAATTGATAAGCTGCTACACGATCACCAGTACCAAAAATCTCTTCTAGGTTGTTTGTGGGGTGAGCAAGTCCATTTTTGTCGTTATTGGCACCGGAAACTTTTAAATCTTGAGATTCTTTTACAATCTGATATCGATTTGGGTTTTTCTTACTGATATCTCCCCAATAAGTTGGCTGATGGAGATGCCATAAATAAGTTGTATTCACTTGTGCTTTTACAAAAACAAAAGGAATTAATAAGGCATAAAATAATAGTAGGTTTTTTTTCATGATTTAATTTTTTGTTATTTATATTGTAAATTTTTGTTAAATGTATATTTTATTAACATTAAAATTGTCAGTTTGATTTATTGAGAGAATACTATTACGATGTAGTGTTTGTAACTTTTTTATATTTAACAAAAAGTAAAAAACAATTTAAATTTTTTGTGTAATCAATTGTAATTTAATTGTTTGTGGTGGTTTTGTGAAGATGCGTTTTACTGTAAGAAATGAAAAGTGATAGGGTTCTATAACTGATAAATAAGTTATAGTGGTTTTTTATGGCAACTGATTACCTTTTCGTGGTAAATTGTGATTTGTTGTTTTATTTAAAAGGTTTGTCTGTAATTCTTGATAAAATCGTTATAATTCGAACAAAAAACCTCTAAAATTAAACTTTAAACAAAACTTTATTCCTTAATTTTGCATCACTAAAAATAAAAAACACATACTATGAGTTCATTTGACGTAGTCATTATAGGTTCTGGGCCAGGCGGATATGTTTCAGCTATTCGTTGTGCGCAATTGGGTTTCAAAACAGCAATTATAGAGAAATATTCAACTTTGGGAGGTACTTGCTTAAATGTAGGTTGTATTCCATCAAAAGCGTTATTGTCTTCTTCGCATCATTATGCAGAAGTTAAGCATTTTGCAGATCACGGAATTGAACTTTCTGGTGAGGTAAAAGTGAATTTGGAGAAAATGATTGCTCGCAAACAAAGCGTAGTTGATCAAACTTCGGGAGGTATTAATTTCTTGATGGATAAAAATAAAGTTACCGTTTTTAATGGTTTGGGTTCTTTTGTAGATGCTACTCACGTTGCTATTGCAAAAGCTGACGGAACATCTGAAACGATTGAAGTAAAAAATATCATTATTGCTACAGGTTCAAAACCATCTTCTTTACCTTTCATCAAAATTGATAAAGAAAGAATCATCACTTCAACAGAAGCTTTGGCTCTTAAAGAAGTGCCAAAACACCTTGTAATTATTGGTGGTGGTGTAATTGGTATTGAGTTAGGTCAAGTGTATTTACGATTAGGGGCGCAAGTTTCGGTTGTGGAATTCATGGACAGAATTATTCCTGGAATGGATGGTGCTTTGTCTAAAGAGTTGACTAAAGTGTTGAAAAAACAAGGAATGAAATTCTATACTTCTCACAAAGTTCAATCGGTTGAGAGAAAAGGAGATGCTGTTATTGTACAAGCTGAAAATGCTAAAGGAGAAACAATCACTTTGGAAGGAGATTATTCTTTGGTATCAGTTGGACGTCGTCCTTATACAGATGGATTGAATGCTGATAAAGCAGGTGTGAAAATTTCAGACAGGGGACAAGTGGAAGTAAATGACCATTTACAAACTTCGGTTTCAAATATTTATGCAATTGGTGATGTGGTTCGTGGAGCTATGTTGGCTCACAAAGCAGAAGAAGAAGGAACTATGGTTGCTGAAATCTTGGCTGGTCAAAAACCGCATATTGATTATAACCTTATTCCTGGAGTAGTTTACACTTGGCCAGAGGTTGCTGCTGTTGGACAAACAGAGGAGCAATTGAAAGCATCTGGAGCTGAATATAAAGTGGGAAGTTTTCCTTTCAAAGCTTTAGGCCGTGCCCGTGCGAGTGGAGACCTTGACGGATTTGTAAAAATTCTTGCTGATGCTAAAACAGATGAAGTCCTAGGAGTACACATGATTGGTGCAAGAACAGCTGATTTAATTGCTGAGGCTGTTACTGCGATGGAATTCAAGGCTTCTGCCGAAGATATTTCAAGAATGTCACATGCGCATCCAACATTTGCGGAAGCGATAAAAGAAGCAGCATTAGCAGCAACAGATAATAGAGCTTTACACGTATAGTTTAAGTTTTTAAAAATAAAAAATCCCGTCTCGTTATAAAATGAGACGGGATTTTTGTTTATAGTGTTTTCTATTTATGCAGTAAATAATCCTTTGTAACTATCCCATTTGGTATAAAGCAGAAATATATTTCCTAAGAATACAAAACTGGCAACCGGAATACCTTCTGGAGCCAAAAAAAGATGTGTGCAAATAATATTGGTTGAAATTGGCATTAATAGAATAAAAGTTATTTTGTTGAATTTTCCAGTAACAAAAGACAATCCACAAATAAGTTCTATTGTTTTTACTAATGGCATAAGGTATCCGGAAGCTTTTATTCCGTCATTGAAGATTTTCATGTTTCCTGCCAAGGGAGGCTCTGGAAACAAGTGCAAAAAATAGCTTATGGAAGCGAATAGTAATAATAGTCCAATTAGTGAGCGAATAATAATAGTTGCAATTTTCATAGATTTATATTTATTGGTTTTAGTTTATTGGTAGATTTTATTAATGAGGCTTATATTAATCAAAATGCATTATGGATTTTCTGTTAAAGAGGCTTTTGTAGCTTTTCCAATGAGCGTAAATTAGGAAGATGTTGCCAAAAAAAACAAAAACGGCAAGTGGTAGTCCATTTGGATTTAAAAAGAAATTGATAAATAAAATGTTTGTGCTTACCGGTAGGACAATAAGATTGGATAAAGCAACGTATTGACCACTGAGGTATGAAATCCCGCATAGTAATTCTATTGTTTTAACCATTGGCATTAAATAAACCGAAGAAATTAAGCCTAGTTGGATGGCTTTGAAATCTCCAGTATTTGCAAGGTCCGGAAATAAGTTAAAAAAATAGGCTATCGATACAAAAACCAGTAATAAGCCAATTATTGTGCGAATAAAAAAAGTTGCAGTTTTCATATTTCGAGTATTTAAGAAGTTAAATGTTTAAGCGATAATATGTGATCGCAAGGGTGATCATCTTTTCATCCATTTACTTACATTGATAGCTTTCGGAGGCTGAAAACTAAGTCCATTTCAATAACAAATTTAGTTAAATTTTTTCTTATTTATTAAGTTTTTATTATTTTATTAGTGATATTTTCTTAGAATTGAGGTATTTATGTGTTTTTTGTTTTTGTGATGGTATGTTAAGCATGTCGAGCGAAGCCATAAACTTTTCTAGTTTTTTGGCTTCGCTCGATATGGTGATTGACAATTAGATTTAGCTATAGTTTTTTTATGGTGTTTGTGTCCTCTATTGCTTTTTGAGATACTTTTTGTAAAGGAGGAATCCTCCAATGGCGATAAATAAGAACCACCAGATTTCTATTATAAAAACGATAACATCGAGTAGAACGTACCAGCCAGTTTTTAAAGAATCGATGATGCGAATACCAATATTGGGTTTGTAGTAGTTGTAATCCTTAGTGTTGGGAATCATTTCTTGTTTTACCGATTCATGTTGGTATATTTGAATAGTCAACGTACTAAAGTTTATTTGGTCTTGGATTGATAAATTTTCCAGTTTGGAATTGTCATTTTGTTCTTTTTGGTTAGCCAAATTATTTTCGGCTTCCATAATATCGTTGATTTTTTTTCCTTTTGTGTCGATAGCCTTTTCCACTCTTTTTTCATTAGTGCTGCTTCTTTTTTGGGAAAGCTGATTTGAAAGTATTTTTAGTGAAACATCGTCTGCTTTTATAATTCGGTAATCGAGAAAATCAATTTGTTTTGAAATAGATTTGATAACTGTATCAAGACGCTTATTAGGGACTCTTATCGTGATATTGTTTTCTACGTTGTAACGAGTCGTTTCGAGAGTGCTATCCTGGCTTATTTTGGTTTCAAATTTATCAATAATGTTGCTTTGTAAATTGGTGTAGGTAACAAATCCATCAAACTTATTGGTGATGTTTTCGATGACATAGGTAGATTGAGTTACATTTTTAACTTTGAATTTTAAGTCGGCGGTACGAATAAATTTTCGGGCACTTCCTTCTTTTTCAACTGCTGCAGAGGAAGAAATACTGTCGGCATTCACAGCGATATCAGAGGTTAATTCTTCGCTGACAACTTCACTTTTTTTGCAGCTGATGATTAGGGCAATTACGGCTAATAAGATTAAGCTTCGTTTTGTGATTTTGTTCATAGATTTGGATTTAAGGATTGATGATTGTTTCTTTTGTGTGATTGTTTTTTTATTTTCAAGCTTGAATTCTGTATCAAATATATAATGTTTTAACAAGTAAAAACTTTTTTAATATTTATTTAACTAAGGCCCAGTTTTATGAAATTTCTACTTGAGAAGCGATTTTTTTTGTTGTAATTTTGAAGTCCATAAACAGATTAATTTTTGAGAACTTCCATTTATAAATTTATTGAAAAGCCATTGCAGTTCAAGCAGCAGCTTGTAGCTTGGGGACAACAATTTCGAGAAATAACTTTTCTGGACAGCAATTCATTTTCCAACGAATATTCCAGTTTTGATTGCGTATTGGCAGTTGATGCTTTTACGTCCATGAAAACGGATTATCACAATGCGTTTGAGGATTTAAAGCAATATCAACAAACGACTAAAGATTGGTTGTTTGGCTATCTTTCGTATGATTTAAAAAATGGTGTAGAGCATTTGCAATCCAATAATTTTGATGGTTTGGATTTTCCTGATTTGTTTTTTTTTCAGCCTAAAAAGTTATTTTTATTAAGAGGAAATCAACTTGAGATTCAGTATCTAAATATGTGTGATGATGAAGTTGAATATGATTTTGATGAGATAATTAAGATTCAAATTTCTAGAGACGAAAATCAAAATAAAATAGCTATTGAACAACGAATTTCGAAGCAAAATTACATTGATAAAGTTTCTAAATTACTGAAACATATCCATCATGGAGATTTGTATGAAGCTAATTTTTGTATGGAGTTTTTTGCACAAAATGCAATAATTAATCCATTAGAAAAATTCTTTAGGCTTAATGAAATTTCGCAGGCTCCGTTTACTGTCTTTTTAAAAAATAGCAAGCATTTTTTGATTTCGGCATCACCGGAACGCTATTTGAAAAAAGAAGGAGAGAATCTAATTTCGCAACCCATAAAAGGAACTTCCAAACGATTTTCGGATCCATTGCAAGATGAAAATTCTAAAAATGTTTTGGCTCAAGATCCTAAAGAAAGGGCTGAAAATATTATGATAACCGACTTGGTTCGAAATGATTTGTCTCGAACTGCCCAAAAAGCATCAGTGGAAGTTAAAGAACTCTGCGGAATTTATTCTTTCTTGCAAGTACACCAAATGATTTCTACAGTAACGTCCAAAATTGATTCCCAATATACAGCGGTAGACGCGATAAGAACCACATTCCCGATGGGAAGTATGACGGGTGCTCCCAAGTATGCCTCAATGAAAATCATTGAAGAACTAGAGGAAACCAAACGAGGATTGTACAGTGGGGCAGTGGGTTATTTTTCTCCTAATGGTAACTTCGATTTTAATGTAGTTATTCGTAGTATCCTTTACAATCAAGAAAAGGAATATGTATCATTCTCTGTTGGAAGTGCCATAACTTCGTTATCTATACCTGAAAAGGAGTATGATGAATGTTTGCTTAAAGCAAAAGCTATGCATGAAGTTTTGCTATAAGTGAATTCATATTGGATTAAATAATAATCAACCCGTTGGGTGAAATTAAAATGAATTTAAAAAAATGAACCACATAGAGACATAGATTTATAATTAGTGCCAAAGAATAGCTAGAAAATAGTACCATTTTTTCTCATAGATTGCTATGTGAAAAGTAAAACGTCTATCAAACTCTTTAAATTATTACTATTTCCTATGTTTCTATGTTGTTAAAACAATTTCACCCAACGGGTAATAATCAGTATTTTTGATAGATGAAAAATATACTTCAAAATTATATCAATAAAGAAATTCCTTACTTGAAGCAAAAAAAACTGCTTCTTGCCGTAAGCGGAGGTTTGGATAGTATGGTTTTATTGCATTTATTTCAGGAATTGAAGTGTGATATTGCTATTGCCCATTGCAATTTTCAGCTTCGGGGAGTAGAGAGTTTTGGGGATCAGAAATTTGTACAGGACTATGCAGAAGCCAATGAAATTCCAATTTTTGTAACTCAATTTGATACTGAGGCATTCGCCAAAGATTATAAATTATCAATTCAGGTTGCTGCCAGAGAACTACGATACAATTGGTTTTATGAGTTATTGGAAACCGAAAAATTTGATTATATACTGACAGCTCATCATGCCGATGATAATCTGGAAACTTTTTTGATCAACCTCACAAGAGGGACAGGATTAGAAGGATTGACAGGGATTCCGGTTCAAAATGACAGAGTAATTAGACCTTTACTTTTTTTATCCCGTCAAGAAATTGAAAATTATGCCAAGGTTAATAATATTCAGTGGCGCGAAGACAGTAGTAATGCATCGGATAAATATGTGAGGAATAAAATTAGACATCATTTGATTCCTATTTTGAAGGAATTAAATCCTCATTTTATGGCTTCATTTATGAAAACCGAAGGCTATTTGCAAGAATCATTGGCAATGGTTGATGATGCGGCGAATATGATTTATCAGCAAGTAGCCAGCGAAGAAGATAACCAAATTCATTTTGATTTGAATCAATTGCTGCAATTACCCAATTATCAATCGTATTTGTATCAATGGCTGAAAGGATATGGTTTTACCGCTTGGGAAGATATTTATGATTTGGTTGACAGTCAATCCGGAAAACAGGTTTTTGCTACTGATTTTCGTTTATTGAAAGACAGAGATTCCCTGATTTTATTGCCTATTGAGGATAAAGAGGATGAGATGGAATTTTTGGTTAATGAAAATGAATCAGAAGTTAATATTCCCTTAAATATGTCTTTTTGTAAAGCAGCAGACATTTCGGTTGTTACAAATAAAACTATATTTGTCGACGCTGATCAATTGGTTTTTCCTTTGCTGATACGAAAGTGGAAAACTGGGGATGCTTTCCTGCCTTTTGGGATGGATGGAAAGTCAAAGAAGGTGAGTAAACTTTTTAAGGATGAAAAATTATCATTAATAGAAAAAGAAAATACTTGGCTTTTATGTTCCAACAATCAAATAGTTTGGGTAATTGGAATAAGGGCTGACCATCGATTTAGAACCTCAAATAAGACCAAAAATATACTTAAAATAGAATTTGAGAATTAGAAAATTGAATAAAGAGTAAAGAATAAAGAGTTCGAAAATAGAAAATAAAAAATGAAAAAATTAATAGTTATACTTCTTGTTTTTTTGGCTTTCGCCAAGGGGAATGCTCAAGTTTTAGATCCTGTAAAATGGACTACTACAATCGAAAAGAAATCGGAGACCAATTATATTTTGACTTTTAATGGTGTGATTGAAAAAGATTGGCATCTGTATTCACAATTCACTCCTGATGGAGGTCCACTGCCTTTGGAAGTTGTTTTTAAAGATCAAAAAGGGAATTTTGATTTGGTAGGCAAAGCCAAAGAAAGTAAAACGACTACTGCTTTCAATGACGTTTTTGGAGTAAATGAAACTTTTTTTCATGATAAAGCCCAAATTCAACAAGAAATAATATTGCTAAACCCAAAGATTGCTTCAATTCAAGCCGAATTGAATTATCAAGTTTGTAAAGAGGTTTGTATCAATCTAGAGAAGAAATTTACTTTTAAAATTCCAACAGCCGCATCAACGGTTGCTGCAACTAATCCAGTTGCTGTAGTTAAATTAGATACTGCCAAAGCAGACACTGGAAATACATTTACTGTGGTAACGAAAGATACAACAGTTGCGCCAGTTGAAAAGAAAGTTGTTGAACAACCGAAACCTGCAGCAGAAATAGGGTTGTGGTCTATTTTTTTTATTGCATTTTTCTCTGGTTTTGCAGCTTTGCTGACTCCTTGTGTGTTCCCGATGATTCCTATGACAGTTAGTTTTTTTACCAAACAGAGTAAAAATAAAGCGGCAGGAATCAGAAATGCCATTATTTATGGAATTTCTATAATTCTGATTTATGTATTATTAGGATTTTTGGTTACTTGGATTTTTGGTGCCGATGCGCTCAATGCTTTGTCAACCAATGTTTGGTTCAACATCTTATTCTTTATTTTATTAGTGGTGTTTGCTACTTCATTCCTTGGAGCTTTTGAAATCATGTTGCCTAATTCTTGGGCGAATAAAGTAGATAATCAGGCGGATAAAGGAGGAATTGTGGGAATATTGTTTATGGCATTAGCCTTGGCTATCGTTTCGTTCTCCTGTACTGGGCCTATTGTTGGAACGTTATTGGTAGATGCAGCTTCCAAAGGAGGAATCGCCCCTATAATCGGGATGTTTGGTTTTTCGTTGGCACTTGCTTTGCCATTTATGCTTTTTGCGATGTTTCCAGGTTGGTTGCATTCTTTACCAAAATCGGGAGGATGGTTGAATACCGTTAAAGTTGTTTTAGGATTTTTGGAACTGGCTTTGGCATTCAAATTTTTATCTAATGCTGATTTGGTTTTGCAATTGCATTTGTTGGAAAGAGAAGTGTTCTTGGTAATTTGGATTGCAATTTTTGGAACTTTGGCCTTTTATTTGTTTGGGAAAATTACATTACCACATGATAGTCCGTTGTCACATATTTCGGTAGGAAGATTGTCTTTAGGTTTGTTAGTTTTGTCTTTTACAATATATTTAATACCAGGTCTTTGGGGTGCACCGCTTAAATTAATAAGTGCATTTCCTCCTCCAATGGAATACAGCGAAAGTCCGTTGGGTTTAAGTAGTTCCAATACAGGAAGTGCTTCGTCAGTCGTTTTGCCTGAAGGCGCAAAATTAGGTCCAAACCAAATCGTCGTTTTTGAGGATTATGATAAAGGACTGGCTTATGCCAAAATAGTGAACAAACCTATAATGCTTGATTTTACAGGACATGCTTGTGTGAATTGCCGAAAAATGGAAAATAATGTTTGGTCTGATGAAACTGTACTTCCAATTCTTAAGAATGACGTTGTGGTAATTTCATTGTATGTTGATGACAAAAGACCATTGCCTGAGGGTGAACAGTTTACTTCAAAATCAACTGGAGCCGAAATAGAAACCATTGGCGATAAATGGACAGATTTTATGATTTCTAAATACAATACTAACACACAACCTTTGTATGTTTTAACTGATTTGCAAGGAAATAACCTTAACGAAAAACAACCTACTATTAGTTATGTGAGTGTTGAAGAGTATGAAGCTTGGTTGAAAGAAGGGATTTCTAAATTCAAGAAGTAAGCATAAAATTCGGAGTATATATAAGACCTGTTCAGTTAGCTGAACAGGTTTTTTTTATGTCAATTTTTTAATGTTTTTGATAAAATTTAGTTTCAATTTATTCTTTGTAGCTGTTGTTTTTATGTGAATAAATCAAAAGATGCAGTTAGTACCTTCTTTTAATCCTTTAATCGAAAATGTATTAAAAAGTATATTAATGTATTCTTAATTCTATAATTTAGTGTTTAAGTAATTGGAATTTAAGTAGTTGTAAATGTTTTTTCTTGTTAAAGTTATTTTTATTCCAAAAGAACTCTTTTTAAATAAATCATAAAATAGAGAGCCCCATTCTATTGATTTATGTTTTACAGTTGAGCATACTAATATCCTTTATTTTAATATTTTAAACTTGATAAATATGAAAATATTTCTACCTAAATCCGCAATTTTTACACTTGTTTTTTTAATTGCAAATTTGTTTTTTGCAAATGTATCTTTTGGGCAGGCGACTGTCACGACAGATAAAGATGATTATGCTCCTGGTGAGTATGTGATTATTACAGGTTCGGGATGGATGCCTGGTGAAATCGTATTGTTGCATCTTGATGAAACACCTAAACCCGCAACTTGCTTAAATCCGCATAACTTGTCTGCAACTGCAGATGCAAGTGGTAACATTTATAATGATCTGTTTTTAATAAGGGAAAGTCACCTAGGAGTTGCTTTTGTATTAACAGCGACTGGGCAAACATCAGGATTAATTGCAACACGCAATTTTACGGATGCAAATATTACTGTAGCGGCTACCGGACTGCCCGCAGGCGCTTCTTTACAGGTCTCTTACCGATTAGGTACTTCTAATAATGTTCCTTCGGGTTCCTATTTAAATACAGCAACATTTATTCCGCCAGCTTCGCCATTAACATTTGTGCAAAATAATAATGAATATATTGATTTTATTTTTCCAACTGTTGTATTTGGTGGTGTTACTTATGAGAGTACAACAATTAATGCTAATGGTACAACTGTAGCAGGTCCAACCCTACGTTACTTAATGACTAGTGGTTCTGCAAAAACATTTACTGGAATTTATGTTGCAACTTGTACCAGCCCATTAATAAGTACACACCCAGGAAATCAAAATATTATTTATGGCGCTAATGCAACATTTGCCGTAGTTGCCAGTGGTACGGCAACGTTGACTTATCAATGGCAGGAGCAAGTAGGTGGTATTGGTGCATTTAATAATATAACTAATTCAGGTGTTTATTCGGGAACTACTACAGCTACTTTGACACTTACAAAACCTACTGTTACAATGAGTACAAATAAATACCGTTGTGTCGTTACAAATAATTGTGGTTCTATAAATAGTAATGGTAGTGCGACTTTGACAGTAAATAAAAAATCAATTACTATTACTGCAGGAAACCAAGCTGTAGTATATGGTACATCAGTAATTTCGGTGATAGGTGCAGGAAGTTATATTGCTACAGGCTTTGAAGCTCCGGATACTCCGTCTGTAATTGGTGGTGCAGCAACTTATACAACTAATTATACAGCAACGACAGCACCAGGTACACTAGGAATAAATATTACTCCTGTTGTATCGGGTTTGACAGCTACTAATTATAGCTTTACGGCTGTAAATGGAACCGTTACTGTTGGTGTGGCAAATTCAACAATAACAGCCACTGGAATAAATTTATTTACTTATAATGGTTTGCCTCAAGGACCAGGAACAGCAACAATAATTGGTTCAACGGGTTTGGTAACTTATAGTTATTCAGGAGTTGCACCAACTGTTTATGGTGCCAGTGCAACACCCCCAGTTAATGCGGGAACCTACCAAGTAATTGCTACTGTTGGAGGCGATGGTAACTATACTGGTAATGTTTCAGCCCCTTTTGCTTTTACCATCGGCAAAGCTTCGAGCACGACGGTTGTTACAATCAACGGCGGTCCGTTAACCTATACGGGTTCTGCAATTGAGCCAGCGACTGTTAGCGTGACGGGAGCAGGAGGTTTGAATTTGACCCCACTAGCTTCATATGGAAACAATACAAATGCAGGAATAGCTTCTGCGAACTACACTTATACAGGTGATGCGAACCATGATGGTAGCAGTGACAGCAAGAACTTTACCATCGGCAAGGCGGTTACTACTACCGTGGTCACGATTAATGGAGGACCTTTCGCTTACACAGGTTCGGCTCAAACTCCGGCGACAGTAAGTGTTGTTGGTGCAGGGGGATTGAATTTGACCCCACCGGCAGATTATTCTAACAACACTGATGCTGGAACGGCGACAGCAAGTTATACTTACACGGAAACCGCGAACTATTTAGGCAGCAGTGACAGCAAGACTTTTGAAATCGGCAAGGCGGTTACTACCACCGTGGTTACGATTAATGGAGGACCTTTCGCTTACACAGGTTGGGCTCAAACTCCAGCGACAGTTAGCGTAACGGGTGCGGGAGGATTGAATTTAACCCCGCCGGCAGATTATTCGAACAACACCGATGCTGGAACGGCCACGGCAAGTTATACTTACGCGGAAACTGCGAACTATTTGAGTAGCAGTGACAGCAAGAACTTTACCATCGGCAAGGCGGTTACTACCACCGTGGTTACGATTAATGGAGGACCTTTCGCTTACACAGGTTCGGCTCAAACTCCGGCGACAGTTAGCGTAACGGGTGCGGGAGGATTGAATTTGACCCCACCGGCAGATTATTCGAACAACACCGATGCTGGAACGGCCACAGCAAGTTATACTTATGCGGAAACCGCGAACTATTTGAGCAGCAGCGACAGCAAGAATTTTACTATCGGCAAGGCGGTTACTACGACCGTGGTTACGATTAATGGAGGACCTTTCGCTTACACAGGTTCGGCTCAAACTCCGGCGACAGTTAGCGTAACGGGTGCGGGAGGATTGAATTTGACCCCACCGGCAGATTATTCGAACAACACCGATGCTGGAACGGCCACGGCAAGTTATACTTATGCGGAAACCGCGAACTATTTGAGCAGCAGCGACAGCAAGACTTTTGAAATCGGCAAGGCGGTTACTACCACCGTGGTTACGATTAAT